>JAATFS010000197.1 GCA_015655035.1 Lysobacterales bacterium
TGTGGGGAATCCGGTGGGAGAGAGAGCCAGAACTTCTTCCACTCGATCTTGTATACAAGATCGAGTGGAAGAAGGTATATCCAATGGAATCGCGGGCGTCAAGTCCGCCTGCCGCATGCGAGTTCTCCCGTGTCGATCACCCCCGGGAACGCGGCCCGTCTGCCGAGCCAAGCGCTGTTCCCCAGCGGGCCGCCGTCTATCCATGCCGCCCTCTGCCAAGCCCCGGACCGGCCGGCGCAGGAAGCTAGCCGATCACTGCCGCGCGGATTGGCTGAGCCGTAGCAACCCCTGCTCGATACTCACCCGTGGCACGTAGCCGAAATCGCGCCGCGCCGGTTCCATGCTGTACCAATGCGCCGTGCAGAGTTGTTCGGCCAGGAAACGCGTCATCGGCGGCTCTCCCGGCAGGCGTAGCCATGGCCACAGTTTTTCGCAGACCGCACCCAGCCGGTAGGCGGTCTTGAACGAGACCTGCCCCGTCACCGGCGGGGCATCGACGGCCGCCAGCAGCCGATTGAGCAGGTCGCGCATCGGCAATGGCTCGCCGTTGGAAATGAAATAGGCCTTGCCTGCGCAGGCCGCGCCCGGGGCGAGATGGTCGAAGGCATCGAAATGCGCCTGCGCGGCATTGTCGATATAGGTGGTATCGACAAGGTTGCTGCCGTCGCCGACCAGCCGCAAACGGCCGGCACGCGCGCGCTCGGCCAGGCGCGGCACCAGTTGGGTATCGCCCGGTCCCCAGATCAGCCGGGGGCGCAGCGCCACCGTCGCCAGCTCGGCACTATTGGCCGCAAGCACGACACGCTCGGCGATCGCCTTGGTCGCCGCGTACGGCGCCTGGAAATCCTCGCCATACGGCACCTGGTCGGCGCCAAGCCCTTCCACCGGATGGGTGGCGCGGTGGGTCACGCTCGGCGTGGAGGTATAGACCAGCCGGCTCACACCGGCGGCGCGGCACGCCGCCAGCACGTGCTCGGTACCGAGCACATTGGTCTGCTGGTAGCTGTGATAACTGCCCCATGCACCGGCCTTGGCGGCGTTGTGGAATACCGCATCGACACCGGCGACGGCGTGCCCGACGGCCTCCGGATCGGCCAGGTCACCATGAATCTGGCCCACCCCAAGCGCCCGCAATACCGGGTATTCGCCCCGAGTGAAGCTGAGTACGTTGTGGCCACGCTCGACCAGCCCACGGCACAGCGCCTGGCCGAGAAACCCACCGCCGCCGGTCACCAGTATCTTCATCGTGCTGCCTTTTTCGGTAGTGCGAAACCGCCTGGGCCGCGTCGAGACACGCCGCGCGACGCAACACCGCCTGCGCAGCGCCGACGACCACTGCTTCTGATGAAAAAGTGCATAACACGCTCTGAGTCCGACGGGCCGCACACGATAGCCGCAGTCGGCCACGCTGGCGATGCAGGCGATAGGGCGGGCGACCTCAGCGCAGGCGCGCGGCCGCCCACGCCGCCAGTTTCTCGCGCCCGATCTTGGCGTTGTGGCGGATATCGACCGGAAACCGTGGGTGCGGCAGGAAGTCCTCGATCGCCACGGTATGCGCGTGCGCAGCCGCCGTGGCGCGCAACTGTCGTTCCAACACGTCGCGGGCGGGCGCGTCGGGCAATGCCTCGTAGCACAGCACCGGCCGCTGCCGGCCCGGCTCGCCGATACCGACCAGCGCGGTCCGGCGCAGCCCGGGCAACGCGTTGAACACCGGCTCTACCTGCTCGGTGAACAGCGGCCCGTGCGTCGTCTCCACGCGCTGGGTCTTGCGCCCGCAGAACCACAGCCGCCCCTGTACGTCGAAATAGCCCACATCGCCCATGCGATGGACGATGCGTTCGCTGCCATCGGCCCGGCGCTCGCGGATCTTGGCCAGGCGGGTCGCCGCGTCACGATTGAAGTAGCTGTCGGTGACGGTCGGGCCAGCCACGCTGATCTCGCCGACCTCGCCCGCCGCCAGCTCGCGCACGCCCGACCAGTCGTCGATCGCGGAGTCATCGATGGCGATGATGCGTACCAGGTTCGGTGCCACCACCGCGCCGACACAGGTACCGGCGCCGGCCTCGGTGGCCGCGCGCGTGTCCTGCAACTCGCGGCCCTCGATCACCGCTACCGGCAGGCACTCGGTGGCGCCATAGGGGGTCCACAACTGGGCGTCGTCGGGCAGCAGCGCGCGCAATCGGGCCACCACCTCCGGCGGCACCGGCGCGCCAGCCGAGGTGGCGCGCCGGATGTTCGGCAATGGCTTGCCGTAGTCGGCCAGGACCCGCATTAACGCAGGCGAGCCGAACAGCTGGGTCACGCCGAAGCGCTGGATCGCATCGTGCAGCTTGCGCGGATCGGCGCTGCCCGGCCGGGTCGGGTCCATGTCCGGGATCACCGAGGTCAGCCCGAGCGCCGGATCGAACAGCGCGAACGGCGGGAAGGTCGGCAGGTCGATACCCCCAGGCCGCAGGTCGAAGGCGTTGCGCAGCAATTCGATCTGGCCGGCAAAGTGGCGTTGCCGATAGACCACGCCCTTGGGCACACCGGTGGAGCCGCTGGTGAACAGGATCGCGGCGACATCGTCCGGACCGGTATTGGCCAATTGGCTACCGGCCTGGGCACCGGCACGCTCGATCTGCGCGAGGGTGGTTCCTCCCCAGGCCCAGCGCCGACCGACGGTGACGATCCGCCGCGCCGACCCCGCCCATCCCAGCAACCGCCGCGCCAACTGCGCCAGCGGGATGCCGATGAACGCCTGTGGCTGGGCTTCATCCAGGCATTGCCGCAGCGCGCGCTTGTCGATTCCCGGGTCCACCAGCACCGGCACCACACCGGCCTTGAACAGCGCGAACATCAGCAGGAAGAACTCCGGCGACGGCCGCACCATCACCACCGCGCGACTGCCTCGCGCGATCCCATAACCAGCCAGGCCTGCGGCAATCGCGTCGCTGCGCCGATCCAGCTGGGCATAGCTCAGGGTCACGTCGTAGTCCGCCAGACCATGGCGGCCACGGCCCCCGGGGCAGCGGATGGCGATCTGGTCGGGGTGCTCGCGCGCCAGCTGCGGCAACGTCGCGGCGATATTGCAGGAAGAAGTCATCTCGGCATTATCGCCGGGACGGATGGTCGCGTCCTGCGGCGATTGGCTGCCGGCCGCTGAACACGCACCACTTGCGGCGCGCCGCAGTTCGGGCAGAATGCCCCCCCCACACCGTTGTCCGCCGCGCAAGGCCCGGCTCCCATGGCACACCCCTGCCTTACCTGCGGCGCCTGTTGCGCCTACTTCCGCGTCAGCTTCCACTGGAGCGAAGCCGATCCCGATCTGGGCGGCAGGGTACCGATCGAACTCACCGAGCCGCTGCGCACCCACGAGCGGGTGATGCGCGGCACTTCGCAATCGCAGCCGCGCTGCATTGCACTGGATTCGCAGATCGGGGTGTACTCGCGCTGCACCATCCATCCGCAGCGTCCGAGCGTGTGCCGCGATGTACCGGCCTCCTGGGAATTCGGCGCGGCCAGTGCGCAATGCGACAAATCGCGGCTGGCCCACGGCCTGCCGCTGCTCACCCTGGCGGATTGGAATGGCGTGGTAGAACGCAATCATCCCGACGCCTGAGCGCCTGCGCCCTCATCCGCCCTGCGGGCACCTTCTCCCGCCGGCGGAAGAAGGAAACAGCGGCGGTGGCGCGCAGCGCCGGATGAGGGCCGAACGCGCTAGCCGAAAACGATCTCGGTCGCTGGCAATGCCTGGATGCGGACGCCGAAGCTGCTGATCGCCGGCAACGTCGCGTTCTCGTGCGCGCGGATGCGCGCCGCGCTGGCATGGGGTTTGTCGTGGGTGGTGTGTGCATCAGCCACCAACGTCACCGGATAGCCATGGGCAGCTGCACGGCGCACCGTGGTATCGACACAGAATTCGCTCGCGTAGCCGCAGACCACCAGGCGGTCGATGGCGTGGGCATGCAGCATCGCCTGCAACCCGGTGTGCAAAAACGCATCGGGCGTGGTCTTGTCCAGCCGCAGGTCGGTCGCCTCAACCGCCAATGCCGGCACCAGATTCCAGCCAGCGCTGCCGGCACGCATCGGTTCGGTCGCGGTCTGGTGCTGGATAAACACCACCGGCACGCCAGTGCGCCGAGCGCGCGCCGTCAATGCATTGATCCTGGCAATCACCGCGTCGGCGTCGCCGGGAGGCGGCATGGGCTTGAACAGCGCGCATTGCATGTCGATGACGAGAACCGCGGATTTCATGCGCAGGCGTCCGGTGGAGGAGGGCGTTTACAGCCGATGCGTATCCAGGAACTGCCGGATCGCCGGCACCAGTATCGCCGCCTTGTCTTCCAGCACGTAATGGCCGGCGTCATCGAAGGCGTGCACCTCGGCGTTCGGCAACGCGTTGCGGAAACCCTCGAGGAAGTGCCGGTCGAACACGAAATCCTTCAGCCCCCAGCCCACGAAGGCCGGGCGTTCGGCGAACGACGGCAGCGCCTTGCCGGCCGCTTCCAGCAGCGGCCACGCGCGGTCGGCCGGCGACAGCGGAATGTCCTGCATGAAACGCACCGTCGAGATGCGGTTGGCCCAGCTGTCGTACGGCGCCACATAGGCGCGTCGGACGGCCGGTGGCATGCGCGTCTGCACGCCCTGCCAGGAGGCGCCGGAGGAAAACGCATTGAAGCCCCGTATCACCCATTCGCCCAGCGTCCAGTCGCGACCCAGCGCGATCTGCCAGGGCATCTTCTTCGCGGCCGGCAACGGGAACGCGGCGGTGTTGGTGATCACCAAGCGCCGGACCTGCACCGCGTGCGACAGCGCCCAGCCGAAGCCGATCATGCCGCCCCAGTCGTGTACCGCCAGCGTCATCGGCCCGGTCACGCCCAGGTGTTCCAGCAGCGTGGCCACGTCATCCACGCGCGATTGCAGCGTGTATGCGTAGCGATCGTCGGCCGGCTTGTCCGACAAGCCCATGCCGACATGGTCCGGCACGATGCAGCGGTAGCGGTCCGACAGCCCCGTTACCAGGTTGCGCCAGTAGTAGCTCCACGACGGATTGCCATGCAGCATCACCACGATCTCGCCATCGCGCGGGCCTTCGTCAAGGTAGGACATGGCCACGCCTGGGCGAACCTCGAAGCGCTGTGGGGTAAAGGGATAACCGGGGTAGTTCATTGAAACCGCAACCTGTCGATAGGGGCGTAGCTTGGCATCAGTGCGCCGCTCCCTGCGGCAAGGCGCACCTCGATCTTTCAGCAGGTCTCGGGTTCCAGCTCCACCGCCGGCGGCAACACTTGCAGATCGTTGTAGGGCCGCTGGGACTCCATGCAGATCGCTCATGTCGATGGAATCGACATGATGCCAACCACATGTCGAAAAATAAAAAAATCAATACATGAACCGACCGCAAAGGTGCGCCAGGTCGCGACTATCGCTTTTCAAGCGATCCCGGCAACGCCGACGCACCGGGTGGTGCCCGCATCAGATCAGCGGGCACGCCCCCTCACCACACCACTTCGGCCATCGAGCAGTTCAGGCCCGAGCCGATGCCGAGCAGGGCGATGCGGTCGCCCTTCTTCAGCCGGCCCAGCTCCTTGAGCTTGCTCAGCACGATCGGTACCGAAGCCGGTCCGATGTTGCCGTGTTCGCCAAAGATCGTCATGACCTTGTTCGGGTCGATGCCGAAGGACTTCACGAACGCGGCCGTGTGCGGCCGGCTGACCTGGTGGATCACGAACTGGTCCAGTTCTTCCACCGCCCAGCCCAGCACCTGCTTGGCGGCGATGAAGGTCTTCTGCGCCAGCTTGATGCCTTCGATCAGCAGCATCCGGGTGTCGGTGACCATGCGGTCCAGGTTGCCCCGGCACAGCTTGTTCCACTCGGTCGCCGAGCGGGTGACGCCGCCCCGGTAGCGCGGGGCGTCGGGCACCAGCTCCGTGCGCGCCATCACCATCGCCGCTGCACCGCAGCCCAGGGTCAGCGCGGCCAGCTCCTCGCGGAACTCCTGCTCGGTGACGTCCGGGGAGGTCATGCGCTCCAGCGTCTTCTCGTAGACCAGATTGGCGGTTTCGCCATCCACGACCAGGGCGTAGTCGATCTCGCCGCGTTCGAGCATGCGCGCGGCGATATCCATGCCGTTGATGAAGGCCAGGCAGGCATTGGCGACGTCGAAGGTCATGCAGTGGTCGCTGACGCCGAGATTGCCGGACACGATCGAAGCCGTGGACGGCTCCAGGTAGTCGCGGCTGACCGAGGTGTTGACCAGCAGGCCGATGCGATCGGCGCCGATGCCGGCATCGAGCAAGGCCTTGCGCGCCGCCTGGGTGGCCGCGTCGGAGGCCTGTACATCGTCGTCCCACAGCCGCCGGGCATGGATACCGGCGACATCGCCTAGGACATCGGTGCGGATGCCGAGCCGATCGTAGGTCGGCTGCAGGCGCTCATTGATTTCTTTGGAAGTCAACGTATGCGGCGCATCAATATGCGCCAGTCCCGCGATGGAGACATTCTGGAAGAGCATCGAAATAGCGCCGTGGCTCAGGCGAGGGGGCGCCATTCTAGCTGTTGGCCGGTTTTACCGCATCTTTACAAATCCCGGGCGCGGCTCCACCGCCCCGGCGATTCAGTTCCCGGCGCAGCGGTACGCAGTGAAACGCTGGCTGCCCTGCTCCGGCTGGCCCTGGGCCTGGACCGCGTTGGCACCGGCGCCCGGGGCTTCGTTGCGGGCCAGGGTTTCCAGTTCCTCCTGCACGCGCAGCGGATTGCGGTTGTAGAAACCGACCGCGCTCTTGACTGACACCACGACCTCGCCCTTTTGCTGGCAACCGGCCGGCACCGCGCCAACCGGCAGCACGCGCACGCTCTTGCCTTCCGGCTCGATCGGCACCCAGGTACAAGCGGCAGTGGAGGCAATCAGGGCAGAAAGGATCAGAACGCGCATCGCAGTGTGGCCAAGTGGAGAACGAAGCCAGATTGTGCCGTAGCCCGCTGAATTGGCAATGATCTGGTGCCGCCAAGGCGATGGCGGCGGCTTGCCCGGGAGCGGGACGATGGCATGGCGCCGCGCGCTGCGCTTCTATTGCCCGCTTCCGCCGATGCAGCGCAGGAAACATCCTCATCGGCGTATAAATGAATGTTTGCTGAATAATATCCCGAAAACCGGAAACTTTGTTGCCACTTTCGTTTTGGTGTACTAGATTACTACCACACCACACATCAACTACACCAAAACAGGCCCCGCCATGAACACTCGTTCGTTTAGCGCCCTCTTCATCGCCGCCGGCACGTTGCTCACCTGCATGACTGCCCAGGCGTCCAGCATTCCCACTCTGGATACGCTTCAGGTCCGCCCCTCCATCGAACAGGTGGCGCAACAGGACTACGAGCGCAACAGCGCGATCCCCACCCTCGAGGCGGTGCAGGTGTGCCCCTCCGCCGAGCAGCTCGCCGAAGCGCAGGCGCAGCGCCGCATCGTCGATCTCGCTACGGTCGAAGTACGCCCCTCCGCCGATCAAATGTCGGAACGGCTCACCCCGCATAGCGACGACAGCGCGTATTCGGCTCAGGCCAGCGCCGCGATCAGCGCACTGATCGGCCAGGTCATCGTCCATCTGCCGATACCGCAGCTGCACCCGTCGCCGGATGAGCTGGAAGCCGTGATCGGCCAGCTCGCCAAGGCGGCCGTGCGGTACTGAGCCGAAGGCTGCCCGCTTGGCGGCGGCCGGCTAAACTTGGCCGATGACTGCCGCCCCTGTTATCGACGTCCTGCTGTTCCAGCCCGAGATACCGCCCAATACGGGCAATGTGATCCGCCTTTGCGCCAACACCGGCGCGCGCCTGCACCTGATCGAACCGCTCGGCTTCGATCTCAGCGACAAGCAGCTCAAGCGCGCCGGACTGGACTATCACGAATATGCCCAATTGCAGGTGCATCCGGATCTGCACAGCGCATTGGCCAGCATCATGCCCAAGCGCTTGTTCGCATTGAGTACGCGCGGTAGCGTGCGCTACGACACCCCGGCCTTTGCCGCCGGCGACGCCTTCCTGTTCGGCCCGGAAACCCGTGGCCTGCCCAGCGACGTACTGGCCAGCGTGCCGGACGGTCAGCGGCTGCGCCTGCCGATGCGCCCGGACAACCGCAGCCTAAACCTGTCCAACACCGTCGCCGTGGTGGTGTTCGAGGCCTGGCGCCAGCTCGGATTCCCCGGCGGAATATAGCGCCACACTCGTTTCGTAAGGACCGCTGCCACGCCCCGACGCCGGCCGGTTGCAACATGATCGAGCCGCAACGCCTTTGGCGACTCTGCTCCATAACCGCCTGCGCTTATCTGCGGGGATTGCGGGTGGCCGACGCAATCCCCGCTTAGCCAGGCCCAGCGGGGCTCCCGGGGCAACCCCTACTGATACGCGCCCAGCAGCCCGTAGCGGGAAACACACAGCTCCCCACGGAATACAAGGGATTCGCCCTGAACGAATACCCTGCATTTACGTACTGGTCAGTTCTGAATTCAGGGGAGATTCCGTCGAATAACGGAGAATTTACATCTCGGCAGCGAACGGCTTGATGCCTCAGCGCCGTACCCAACTGATAAGTACAGGTATCGATCATGAAGACTTCTCTGCTAGCTCTCGGCCTCCTCGCCGCCCTGCCGTTTGCAGCCTCCGCTGCCGAGGGCCTGTCCTACAACTACGTCGAAGGCGATTACATCAAGACCGACGGCGACAACAGCGACGCTGACGGCTGGGCCGTCAAGGGCTCCTACGCCTTCCACCCGAACTGGAGCGTTTTCGGCGACTACAACAAGCAGACCGTCGACGATAGCGATGTCGATGTGCAGCAGTGGCGCGTCGGTGTGGGCTACAACTACGAAATCGCCACGAGCACCGACATGGTTGCCCGCGTGGCCTATCAGAAGTTCGACCCGGATTCCCCGAACCTGACCTTCGAAGGCGTCAATGCCGAAGTCGGCCTGCGTAACGCTTTCGGCCCGCACTTCGAAGTGTATGCCCTGGCTGGCTACGAGGATTACTCGAAGAAGCGCGGCGTGAATCCGGATGGCGAGTTCTACGGCCGCCTCGGCGCCCAGGTCAAGTTGAACCAGAACTGGGGCGTCAACGGCGACTTCAAGCTGGGCAAGAATGGCGACAAGGAATGGTCGGTCGGCCCGCGTTTCAGCTGGTAAGTCGTACTGCGTGATCGCGGCGCGATTCTCTCCCGCGCCGCACTGGAAGCCCGGTCCCCCGACCGGGCTTCTTTTTTGGGCGCGGACATGCGCCGCTCCGGACCGCCAAAAGGTGAGCCAAGCCGGAAGCCGGCAATCTGGGAGTCTTGTGAGAGGACCTCAGTCCCGGCAGCAGGCCAGCCAAGCCGGGCGGGACCGTAGTCCCGCTCATCCCTGGCGGCACCTCGAATCGCGGGCTACTTGAACAGCGTATCCGGGTATTCGGGCTTCTGTTCGCGCGCCAGCAGTTCCTGCAACGCCGCTGCGGGGGTGATCTCGCCATGCAACACCGCACGTACCGCGTTGGAGATCGGCAATTCGATTCCATGCTGCTCGGCCTGGCGCATCACTTCGTCGGCGGTCTGCACCGACTCCACCACCTGACCGATCTCGCGAACGGCATCGTTCAGGCTCTTACCATGCCCCAACGCCAGACCCAAGCGCCGATTACGCGACAGGTCGCCGGTGCAGGTCAGCACCAGATCGCCCAGGCCGGCCAGGCCCATCAGGGTTTCAGGGCGCGCGCCGATCACCGCCGCCAACCGCAGCATCTCGTTGAGGCCACGCGTGATCAGGCCAGCACGGGCATTCAATCCCAATTGCATGCCATCGGCGACGCCGGTAGCCACGGCCAGTACGTTCTTCATTGCCCCGCCCAGCTCGGCGCCGACCATGTCGTCGCCGGTGTAGGCGCGGAAGGTCGGCCCGTGCATAGCATCGGCCACGGTCTGGGCAAAGGCGGGGTCGTCGCCGTGGACGGTGATCGCGGTCGGCAAGCCTTGCGTCACTTCCTTGGCGAACGACGGGCCGGTGACCACGGCCAACGGCACGTCCGGACCCAGGATCTGACGCGCGACTTCATGCAGGAATCGGCCCGAGCCGGGCTCGAAGCCCTTGGTCGCCCAGGCCACGCCGGCATGCGCCGGGCGCAACGGTGCCAACTGCTGCACCGTTTCCGTGAACGCATGCGAAGGCACCACCACCAGGATCCAGGCCGCGCCATCGATGGCGGTGGCCAGATCGGTGGTGGCCTGCAGCGTCTCCGGCAATGGAATGCCGGGGAGATAACGAGGATTCTCGTGGCTGCCGTCGATGGCCTCGACCACCGCGACATCACGGCCCCACAGCACGGTCGGGTGACCGTGCCGGGCAACCAGCGCCGCCAGGGCCGTGCCCCAGGAACCCGCGCCGAGAACGGCGATTTTCGATTTCGAATCGCTCATCCGTAGATCAGGCCGCCGCTCAGGCGTTGCCAGCCGGCTCGGAGTCGGCCAGCGAGGTGCCCTCGCCCTGAGCACGCTGGCGCAGGGTCTCGGCGTACAGCGCCTCGAAGTTGATCGGCTGCAGGTAGAACGGCGGGAAGCCGCCGGCCTGGATCAGGTCGCTGACCAGGGTGCGCACGTACGGGAACAGGATGTTCGGGCACTGGGTGCCGAGCAGCACGTCCACCGCCTGCGGCTCCAGGCCGACCAGGCCGAACACGCCGGCCTGCTGCACCTCGGCCACGTAGGCGGTCTTGCCGCCTGCGGTGCAGGTCAGGGTCACGGCCAGCACGACCTCGAAGGCGTTGTCGTTCAAACGCTGCACCTTCTGGTTGAGGTTCAGCTGCAACTCCGGCTGCACTGCGTCGTTGAACACGGCAGGCGCATTCGGCGACTCGAAAGACACGTCCTTGACGTAGATCTTCTCGATGGTGAAGGCAGGGCCAGCGGCGGCGGCGGGCGCGGCGGCGCCGTTGGTGGTTTCGTCGGACATTGCTAACTCCAGAAAGCGTTCAGTGATTGAAGCGTTGAGTGATGCGCTTGTTAGACCACAAGTATCTCATGTCAGCGATGGGGGCTTTCCCGTGCCAACACAAGGTGCGGGGGCAGCGAACCCCCGCGAATTACGCAGGTGCGCCAAGGCTCAGCCGCGGCCTTTGACCAGCGGCAATTCGGCCATCTGCCAGGCGGCGATGCCGCCATCCAGCCAGTAGACCTTCTCGAACCCTGCCTTCTTGAGCTTGCCAGCGGCCGTGGCCGACGCGCTTCCGCTGCGGCACACCAGCACCACCGGCGATTGCCGGGCATTGCTCAGCAGCTTGCTTTCAGGGTCGAACTTGCTTGCCATCACGTTGCGACTGCCCGCGATGTGGCCTTTTTCGAAGTCGGCACTGGCCGACAGATCGACCACCAGCGCGTCCTCCTTGTTGATCAGGCGGGTCAGCTCGGCCGGCTTGAGCGCGGTATAGCCGCGGAACAAGCGCGCGATCTCGGTGACGATAATGGCGACGGTCAGGCCCAACAGGGCCAGCGACAGCATGGGGTTGCGGCCGGCAAAGGCTTGCAGCTCTTCGAAATTCACAGGATGACGGGTCTATGAAGCGGGCGGCGATTGTCGCACAGGCGGGCCCGCGCATCGCCCCCGGCCCCGGGAGGCTGCGGCCGAGCAAGCGACGACCAGCGCTCGCTGACGACCGCCGGGCCTAGCCTTTCGCCATCGCGGCGAAGCGACCGGTAAAGCTGGCCGCCACTTGCCCCGAGTGCAGCGCTACCTGCGCGGCCATGGCAATGCGCGCCTTGCCGCGCTGGCGAAAGGTCGCCAGGAACACGTCCCAGCCGCCGGGTTCGACCGGCGCCGCGCAAGCGACCAGGTCCTCGTACACCGGCGCCAGATAGCGCAGTTGGCTGTCGGCGACATAGACATCGGCGCGATGGCCGGCCAGTTGCAATTGCAGCGTCAGCCAGCTCCAGCTGGCCAGCGTCATCAGCGACGCCAGGCTGCCGCCGAAGGCGTTGTTCTTGTCGTTGAGATTGGCCGACAGCGGGGCTCGCAGGCGCAGGACCCCGTGCTGGAAGTCCTCAGCAACGATCTGCATCGCCAGCACCGGCGGCATCTGCGAAAAATGCCGTTGCAACGATTGCAGCGCGGCCGGGAGCGGAAGGACGGATGGCTCGGTCATCGGGGCAGCGTTACCGGGATGGCGCAGGGCTCGCATAATGCCCGCAATGAGCGCGCACGCAAATCCACCCGAGCCCTGGTACCTGATCTCGCTGCGACCCAGCGGCAACCACGGCGCTTTGCGACGTGCCGCCGCGCGCCACGCCGGGCGCGTGCTCGCCGCCTCGCCCTGGCGCCTGCAACAGCCCCGCGACGACGCTACGCGGCAGGCGCTGCGACAGGCACTGGCGGCCCCGGTGGTGATCTTCACCAGCCCCGCCGCGGTGGACGCGGCACACGCGCTGCAGCCGCTGGTACGTCCCGACGCGGCCGTGTGGATGAGCGTCGGCGCGGGCAGCGCCTACGCCCTGCAGCGGCACGGCGTGGGCGCGGTGCTGTGGCCCGAGCGGATGGATAGCGAAGGGCTGCTGGCGCTGCCGCCGCTCGCCATGCGCCTGCCGGGAACCATCGGCCTGGTCACCGCGCCCGGCGGACGCGGGCTGCTCTTGCCGGCGCTGGAGCAGCGCGGCGGCAGCGTGCTGCGCGCCGACGTCTATCGCCGGGTTGCGCTGCCGCTGTCCACGGCCACGCTCGATCGGCTAGCCACCCACGCCGAGCGAGCGCTATTGGCCCTCAGCAGCGCCGAGGCGCTGGCCCGGGTCCTGCCGCAATTGCCGGATACAGTGGCGCAGGCCTGGCGGCGGCGTCCCGTCGTCGCCTCCAGCGCGCGGCTGGAGGCGCTGGCGCGAGAGCAGGGCTTCGTCGAGGTAAGGCGCAGCACTGGCCCACGTCCCGCGCAATTGGCCGCAACCGCTGCTGCAA
>JAATFS010000377.1 GCA_015655035.1 Lysobacterales bacterium
GCCGGCGACAATTCCAGGCCGATCACGAACAGCAGCATCACCACGCCGATCTCGGCAGCGGCGAGGATGCGGTCGGTGTCCTGCACGAAGCCCAGTCCGTCCGGTCCCAGCACCACCCCGGCCATCAGATACCCCAGCACCGCCCCGAGCCCGAAGCGCTTGAATACCGGTACGGCGATGATCGCCGCCAGCATCAGGACCAGGGCCAGTTCCAGACCGCCGCTATGCATGATGGATCTCCAGGAAGACGCACATTATGCGACGCACCGCCGCCGTTGCGATCACGCGCAGCGGACAGCACGCCAGTTGCGCCGCTCCTGGCCATGCCGGAGGTGGTGATCTACTCCAGCATCGCCGCGCCGATCCTTGGCGATACGTTGCGCCACGCGGCGCGCCGGCCAATGGCCTTCCCTGGCCAGCCGGGACGCGGCTTCGGCAGTGTCGCGCCGTCGCTAGAACACGTAGCTGAGGGTGAAGCGCAGGTTGCGGCCCGGCTGCGACCAGCGGCCGATGCCGGCTTCGCTGGTATTGCCCTGGAAGATCAGGTTGCCGGCACCGACAGTGCGCACCCGGTTCCACAGGAAGTATTCCTTGTCGAACACGTTGTAGACGCCGGCGGTCAGGTGCAGCTTCGGGGTGATGTCGTAGCTGCCGAACAGGTCCAGCAAGGTGTAGGCACGGGCCTTGTATGCGTATGCGGGCACCACTTCGGCGCCATAGCTGGAATTGGTGATGCTGGTGCCGTAATCGGACGGATGCTTGCGGTTCTGGTGGGTCAGGTTGGCGGTCAGGTTCCAGCGCTGCGAGGGAGCGTTGTAGTTCAGGCCCAGCACGGTCTTGGCCGGACTGATGCTGCCCAGCGGTTGGCCATCGTTGTCTTCGCCGTCGTTGTACGAATAGGCCAGATGCGCCAGCCAGTCGTCGGCGATCAGCCACATGCCCTCCGCCTCTAGGCCCTTGACCACCACTTCGCCCCGGTTGATCGGCAAGGTGTAGTAGTAGCCGTCGCTGGCCACGCCACTGCTGGACAGATACTGCACGTCCGGGTCGGCAAGGTACTGCGCGGTATCGATGAAGTTGCTGTACTTGTCGCGGAATGCTGAAAGGCCCAGGCGCAGGCTGTCGCTCTGGTAGCGCCAGCCCAGCTCCAGGTTGAGGCTGCGCTCGGCCTCCAGGTCCGGGTTGCTCCTGCCGTCGGGCAGGCTCACCGTGGCGCCGTCGGAGACGCGGGTGTAGTCGGTCGTGGATGCGCTGCCGTACATGTCGTTGACGTTCGGCGCGCGGAAGCCACGGCCGACCTGGGCCCACAGCGACTGGGTGTCGTTGAACGCGAACTCGGCGCCCAGGTTCCAGGTGGGTGAAGAGAACGTCGACGTTCCCACGCTGCCTGCGTCATCGGTGTAGCCCGAACTGCTGCCCGAGGTGGCGCGGGTGTCAGGCACGTACTTGTAGCGGTCGTAACGCACGCCGCCGGTCAGGATCAGCCGGTCCTGCAGCAGCGTCGCCTTGTCGCGCAGATAGGCGGTCCAGCTGGTTTCCTGGGTGTCGGGCCACAGCGAGTTGTCGGTTTCGCGCGAATACAGCGTGCCATCCCGTCCCCAGCGCGAATCGACCGAATTCCAGTGGATCTTGCCCCGCTGCCAGGCCGCGCCGTAGACCAGGGCGTGATCCAGCTCGCCGGTCTGCAAGCGTTTGTCCAGGTCCACCGCCACGCGCTCGCGCTTGTGCGTGCTGTGGCGATCTTCCTGGCGACTGCACGGCTCGGTGGTCGAGCAAGCGGTGCCGTAGCTGCGGGCGGTACCGTTGGCGACCAGCACGTTGGTCTGGCCCTGGAGGTAGTGCTTCTGGTGATCGGCGCTGGCTTCGAGCGTATCGAACAGCGTGTTGCCCGCTTTCCAGTTGTACTTCAGGCCGTAGCGGTCGCGGTCGCTGCGGTCCACCGCGCTGCGTTGGAAATAGGCGCCGGTGCCGTCGCTACGGGTCCAGTTGTCGACATCGTTGGTGGCGCGGGCACGCTCGTACACCAGGCCCAGGGTCTGGGTGTCGGTGGCCAGGAAGTCGAGCTTGGCCAGCAGGTTGTCGCTTTCGCGGTCGATCGGATCGGGGGTGCGACGGTCCGGTCCCAGGCGAGCGATCGTGGTGTCGTACCAGGACTCGGTCTCGTGGCCGTCGCGCTGGGTGAACACCACCAGGGACTCGAACCGGCCGCTGCGGTTGGCGAAAGTCAGCGTCCCCATGTTCTCGTCGCTGGAACCGGTATAGCCGTACTTGATCGCGCCGTAGCTATCGTTGCCGCTGGCCTCGAGGAAATCGGACGGGTCCTTGGTGGTGAACATCACCGCGCCGCTGAGCGCGCCGCTGCCGGCGGTGATCGCATCGGCGCCCTTGACGATCTCCACC
>JAATFS010000338.1 GCA_015655035.1 Lysobacterales bacterium
CGGCGGCGGCGTTCACTGACACCGGCACTACCCACACCAGAGCACACAACAACCGCCGCAGCCGCACTGCCATCATGGCGCTCCCGGTGCATCGCAATCCTGCCCGGCATCGCCTTCGGCGCGCTCTGGCAGGCGCCGCGCCTTCGGCGCCAGCATTTCCCACTCCTGTACCGCGACGCCGGCATAGGTCCTGCCATCGCCGGAGGCGTTCAATACCGCACGTACGCAGCGCGTGGTCACCGGCGCGAAGCGCACCTCCTGGAACGTGCCCGGCATGCTGCGATACGCACTTGCGCCGGGCACCGGGCGCCATTGGCCATCCTTGCGATATTCCAGGTGCCAGGCGCGCGGCGGAGCCACGCCGATCGCCGCGCCCGGCGGCTGGTCGGCGAAGAACACGATGCGGCTGCCGTCGACGGTGACCGGGCTCGGCCAGCGGTACTGGATCCACTGCTGCGGCGGATTGTGCGCGGTCCAACTGCCCCACATGTCCGGCGGCAGCGGCGCGGCCTTGACGATGCCGTCGTTGAGCGACTTGATCCAGTACTGCACCGGAATATCGGGGCTGTTGGACGCGCTGGCCGACGCAGCCGGCGCGATATTGCGTTGCGGCTTGGGCGCGGGCTGCGGTGGATGCGTCGGTGTCACCTTGCGCATCCGCGCCGGGCTCACGCTGTCGTCCCACGCCAGCGCATCGATCGCCACGCTGCGGCGGAAGTGACCACCGCCGCTGGCATCGGCGGTGTGGTAGACGATGTACCACTGGCCGTTGTAGTCGATGATGCCGGGATGCGAGGTGGTCGAGGACACGGGGCCCAGCACCACGCCGCGATACGTCCAGGGACCCAGCGGCGATGGCGCAGTGCCATAGGCGATGCAGGCGTGATAAAGCGCCGGGGTGCACTCGGACGTTGGCCCGGCGCGATTGCCGGCATAGGCCATGTAGTAGGTGCCGTTGCGCTTGAACAGCCACGGCGCTTCGAAGAAGCCGTCCAGCGTTTTCACCACGACCGGCCGGCCCTTGGGCGTGAGCATGTCGCGCGCCAGCTCGATCCCGCGCAGTTGACCGAACGTGCCCCAGTACAGATAGACCCGGCCGTCGTCGTCCACCCACACGGTCGGGTCGATGTTCTGGATGTCGTTCTTTTCCGGCAACGACTGCGACACGATCGGGCCGCCGGGATGTGCGTCGCGCCACGGCCCCAGGGGGCTGTCGGCCACTGCCACGCCAATCGCGAAACGGTCGCGATCGGGCGAATCGCGCTGCTCGACCGGCGCATACAGGTAATAGCGCCGGTCCGGTCCCTGCACGATCTGGCTGGCATAGGCACGCCCCGGCGCGGCCCAGGCGAATACCTGCTCGGGCTTCAGCACTGCCGGGTAGTGGGTCCACCGGCCACTGGCCACGTCGTCGGTAGCCAGCAGCTGCCATTCCTTCATCACGAAGTCGTTGACGTCCGCCGCTGCTTCGTCGCGCCCGGCCAGGATGTAGAGCTTGCCGTCGGCGACCAGCGGCGCCGGATCGGCCGAGTAGTAGTCGCCGGCAGCCATGATCGGGTTGACGGTGGCCTGTATCTGCCGCGATGGCGGCGAAGCCGTGCTCGCAGCGGATACCACGCACGCGGGCGCCAGCGCCGACAGCGCAGTGGCCAGCATCAGCGGCCAGCGGCTCATCGCTGCGGCTCCCGAACCGTGGTCGGCGCGCGTCCAATGAGCTTGATCCGCAGTGGCAACGTACCGGTCTGCCCACGTCCGGCAACGCGTCCTTCCAGCAGCAGTTCCTGGCCGGCTGGTGGCGCGCTTGCCGGCGGCGCGTTCCAGCTGACCGGCCGGCGCTCGCGCGAACCATCGTTGTATTGCACCGTGGCAAAGCCCGGCAGTACCGGCGTGTCGTCCGGCCCCACGCTCAGGTCCGCAAGTGCATCCACGGTATTGACCTGGCCCGGCTCGCTGGCGCGCACCCAGACCGTGGCCGCTACCGGCACGCCGCCATCGGCCAGGCCATGCAGGTCGATACGCCCATCGCCGGCCACCGACCCCAGGTCCACCTGTGGCCAGGTCACGCCCAGCGGCGCACGACTGCCATCGGCGTACCAGGCGTCCACCTGCGTCGGCAGCGCCGGCAGCTGTCCGGGTGCGGTGCGTACATCGATGTGTTCGGTACGTTCCGGCACATCGGCAAACACCTGCCATTCGTCCACGCCAAGTGCGGCGTGGCCCTGGCCCTGCGGCGCAGCATCCAGCACCGCGCGCAGTGCGTCGGTGCGTACCGGTGCGAATTCGACCCGGCTGGGCTGGCCATTGCCGCCCAGCGGATAGCCGCCGGGCGCGGCGATATCGATCCAGCGTCCGTCATGGCGATATTGCAGTTTCCAGCCGGTCGGCTCGGCCACACCGCCACCCGGCTGGTCGTCCCAGAAATACAGGGTGCTGGCCGAGATCCGATGCGGCTGCCGCCATTCGTATTGCAGCCATACCGTGGCCGGCTGCGCGCGCCCCCAGCTGCCCCAGCGGCGGTCGGCCGACAGGGCAGTGTCCGCGCTCGGCAGCGCGCCATCGTTGAGCGCCTGCACGCGGTGGTGGGTCGCGGTGAATTCGGCGCTGGCGCTGGCATCGGCCTGCACCTGCAAGCCCTGCCCGCCTTCGCGCGCGGCGGCGTCCACCACCACGTCGGCATGGCCTTGCAACGCGCCATCGTCGGCAGTCAAACGCAGCCGGTAGCGGCCCGGTTCGGTGAAACGCACGAAGCTGGACGCGGCCGAGGCCTGCTCGAAGATCGCCTCGCCCCCCGCCGGCCCCTGCTGCTGGCTCCAGCGCAGCGCCAGCGTGGCGCGGGGCAGCGCGTCGTCGCCGACCTGTCCGGCCAGGCGCACCGCTGCGGACGACGTTGCAGCGCGATCTTCCTGCCAGGCCACCACCTTCGGCGCGAGGTTGTTCTTGGCCGCCTGCACCGGTGCACCGCTGGCATAGGCCTGGATTTCCTTGATGCCGGTACGCGCGGTGCCGGCATGCACCACCTTCACCCGCAGGCGTTGCGCTTCGATCGCGGGGAACCGCAAATGGTTGAGGTTGCCCTGTGCAATCAGGCGCTCGCGTACCTGCCCCGGCACCTCCTTCCAGCTACCGTGGTCGAGGTACTGCAAGGTGTAGATCCATGGCGGCGCGTAGCCCGCCCGCGTACCGGAGGCAAAACCGTGCTGCTCGCCGGCCGGCGAAGAGCTGCGGTAGAAGTACACGCGTACGTCGTCGAGCCTGCGCGGCTGGCCAAGATCCAGCTCGATCCAGTCGCTGGGGTTCGGCGAGCCCAGCGTGCCCCAGAACGGCTCGTTGGCGGTACTGCCATCCACCGCACCCGCCGGTCCAAAACCGGGCGCAGCGAAGCTGGCGGTTACCTTGGCTCCCTTGGTCAGGTCGCGCGTGGTCGCCGGCTGGACCACGTCCAAGCCGGCCTTGGCCAACACCTCCGTCACGCGCTGGTCGGCGGCAAACACTACCTGCTCGGGCCGTTGCACTTCCGCCGCATGCGCCGCAAGCACCTGCGCCGTCCCCGGGTTGACCGCATCCGTTGCGGTTTCCACGCGCCCGCTGGCGGGGTCGTAGATCACGTGCGCCAGGCGATCCACGGTGAAGGCCAGCTTGCCGTCCAGATAGACCGAATACCCCTTGGGCGCCTTGCCGCCGTAATGGCTGCCATCCTTGTCCCAGACAATGGACAGGTTGCGGTTGCGATAGCGGATATTGTCGGCGGCAAAGTGATCCCAGCCGATGTCGATCGGGTACAGCTCGATGCGGCCATCGCTGCGCGGACGCAGCCCCATCACGTCCTCGATCATGGTGAAGTTGGTCGCACCCAGCTGGGTGTGATGGATCCACGAGCGATAGCCGATGCTGCCGCCATCGTCGGCGCTGCCCTTGGCCCAGAATTCGTTCTGGTCCGGATAACGGTTGTCGCCGTCGATGTAGTGCGCCCAGGCGTTCCAGTACAGCAACTTGCGATACCACTGCGCATCCAGATAGCGACTCGGGTAATCGCGCAACACCGAGGCCAGCATGCGGAAGGTCACGGTGGAGTTGATCACCGAGAAATTATTGCTGCCCTCTTCGCCGCGCGCATGCTTGTCGGCCTGGTTGGCGGTGTAGAACGGGAAGATCGGGTACTGCTCGCGGTCGCCGAACAGGCGCAGCGCACGCACGTACTTGGGATCGTAGTCCGGGTCGCCCTGCTTGGGCATCAGCCCGACGGTGAACGGGAAATAGTTGTTGGTTTCCTTCCAGTCCACCGGCAGCCCCGGGCCACCGACCTGGCGATGCTTGAGCAGGTCGCCGTGCAATCCCATCGAATCGGCCTGGTCGCTGTGGTCCTGCCACAGCACCGCCAGCGTCGAGCTGCGGATGCGCGCGGCCACCTGTTGCATCTCGCCCGCCGCCGCGCTGTCGCCGGCCAGCTGCGCCGCCTGGGCCGCCGCCTGGGCATTGGCGTAGACGTAGGCACTCTCGGTGCGATCCATGCGGATCTGGCCATGGCGCTTGGCCCAGTCGAACGACACCGCATCGGCGTCGTTGCCGGTCATCGCCGCCCAGTCGTACTCGATCAGGCCGTTGCCGTTCTTGTCGTAGGCATGCAGCAGGCCGCGCACGTCGCCGCGCCCGTAGTCGGCCAGCTTGCCCGCCACCGCTGCGGGACCGCCGTGCAGCTGGTAGGCGCGCCACGCGGCGGCGGTGATGTATTGCGCATAGGAATTGGACCAGTTTTCCGGGGAGCCCGGGTTATCGACATAACGCCCGCCGGCCGCCACTTCGCCGGCTCCGATCCACGAACCGTACGCATAGCTCGGATCCCGCAGGTATTTCAGGTCATCGATGAACATGCAGGTGGTCAGCACGATCGCGTTGTCGTAGCCGAGCACGCCTTCGATCGCCACCGGGAACTGGTAGTCGTTGCCCGGCACGTCGGCATCGAGGAAATTGAAGCGCAGCAGCCACCAGCGGTAGAACACCGTCTTGTCGATGTTGTGCTCGGGTGTCTCCAGGTACGGGATGTTGTCGGCCCACCAGCGGTTGTAGGCCACCACATGCTCGCTATAGGCCTGCTGCGGCGACTGCGCCGCGATGCGGCGGTACTCGGCCAATGACGACGGCAACTCGCGCGCGGTCAAGCCCAATTGCACCTTGACGGTGGCGGCCTCGCCTTGCGCAGGCACCTGTACCCGCCGCGCAATCGCCGCGCCGTCGATCGCAAAGCCGTCGCCGGACAGGCGCGGGAACAGCGTGGTGATGTCGTTGCGGGCCTGGAACGCACCGGTCAGCTCGTTGTCCTCGGCATGCGTCGCCATCGGCGACAGCGCCTTCAGCACCACCGCGTGCGCAGTGCCATCCAGCGCCGACAGCGTGGCCTCGGCCACCGCCACGTTCTCCTGGGTGATGAACTTGACCAGGCGCAGCCGGATGCCGGCGCCGGCGTCTTCGAACACGGTGGTGAAATAGCTCGGCGTCTGCCGGCGCTGCGCAGTGACCTCGACCAGCGCCAGCGGCTTGCCATCGATTTCCGCCTGCAACCGGAACAGCGCATCGTGGCCGGTCTTGTGCCAGTACGCGACGTCGCCGACGAAGCCCGGCTGCTCCGGCTTATGGGTGTACAGATAGGCGGCGCGGCCCCGGCTGAATAGCCAGTTGTTCTGGTCGTCGTAGCCACCGCCATTGCCGTCGCGGGCCAGCATGCGGTCGATCCAGAAATCCTGGCCGGGCGCGCTGCCGGCACCGCGCTTGCGGTCGGCATCGAACACCTTGGCCAGATAGCCACCGGGCGAGAACGTGACACCGGCAGTGGGCAGGGGATCGGCCGCGCCCTTGAATACCGGATAGCCGATCTGC
This sequence comes from Lysobacterales bacterium, assembly GCA_015655035.1. Taxonomy (GTDB): domain Bacteria; phylum Pseudomonadota; class Gammaproteobacteria; order Xanthomonadales; family Xanthomonadaceae; genus JAATFS01. The sequence continues at coordinate 5,872 of JAATFS010000338.1, forward strand.
GCGTTTGCCGGCGCGGTCTCGCCCCGCACCGGCGTATCGGCCGGCGCCAGTCCGGGCAGCATTGCCAATGCCAGTGCTGTCGCCAGCGTGCGCTTCGGCATCCCCTTGCGAACGGAGAGCGGGACACTGCGGGAAAACCTGGCAAATCGCATAGATGAAGCCTTCAAGTCCGGTCGGTGGGAAACAGCCGCGTTCCCTATTCCTGGAACGCTACTGTGTTCAACCAGCGCCCTCCTGTCTTGCCGCGTGTCTCTCGCTCAGATGCGGAATACGGCATATCCCCGCCGCACCGGGCACCCGCCCGGCACGGCGAGCACGCCTACAAGCTCACGCGCAAGCCGGCATAGAACGTCCGGCCGATCACGTCGTAAACGCCCGCCTGGTAGCCCAGCTCGAAATTCGCGCCGCCGGCCTCGGCCCCCGGCACACGCGGTGGCGCGCGGTCGAACGCGTTGTTGAGGCCGCCGAACAGCTCCAGCCCACCCTTGAACCGGTAATAGCCGGAAAAGTCGTTGTAGAACACATTGCCGGTCCAGACCTTCTGGTACTCCTCGGCGGTGATCTCGGTGCCGTTGCGCATCTTGGAGACATGCCGCAGCGACCAGGTGGCCCCGGCGATGTCATTGGCCCAGGTGGTGCGCAGCACGCCCTTCCACTGTGGCGAACCGAACACCCCGGCAAAATGGGTCACGGTGTCAGGATCGTCCGGGTCCAGGGTGTAGTCGCGGCGGATCAGCCGGGTGTAGTTGAGGGCGAACGACAGCGTGCCGGCGCCCTGCCCCCAATGCTCGCGCAGGTCGTAGCGGTACTGCCCGGCGAAGTCGATGCCACGGGTCAGGTACTTGGCCAGGTTGAGCTTCTGCGTCACCACTTCCAGCAGGTTGCCATCAGCATCGCGGGTGACGAACGGGCAGAACAGATTGTCCAGCGTCGGCGCATCCACGCACTTGTTGATGAGGGTCTGCGCCGGGAAGGAATCGATCGCGCCACGCAGGTCGATATCGTAGTAGTCCACCGAAAACACGGCGTTCCGCAGGAAGCGCGGGCGCAGCACCAGGCCCAGCGTGAGCGTCTTCGCGGTCTCGTTGCCCAGGCTCTGGTTGCCCTGGGTGATGATGTCGCGGTAGTTCCAGTAGGTGCTCTTGTCCGATGGATTCAGCACCGCGCAGTTGGCCGCCGTGTACTCACTGCGGTCGGAGCGGTATTGCAGGTTATAGGTATTGCACGGATCGGTGATCCACAAGCCGCCGATGCTGCTGGCGGTATACAGCTCGCCGATGTTGGGCGCGCGTACGGCCTTGCCATAGGTGCCGCGCAAGGTGATATCGCCGATCGGCGCCCACTCGAAACCGAATTTATTGGTCACCGTGCGACCGGCGGTGTTGTAGTCGGACACGCGCACCGCCGCGTCGATCGACAGCCGCTCGGCGAACGGCTTGTCGCTCAGCAACGGCAAGTGCAGCTCGCTGAAAAGCTCCTTGACGTCGTAGCCGCCGGTGAGCGGCAGCTGGGTGGCGCCCAGTGAGGGATCGTACGCAGCGCTGTCGGGGTTGTATTGCGGTATCGCGCCGATGTCGTTGCGCTCCTTGCGGTACTCGCTACCGACCACGACCTGCACCTCGCCGCCTGGCAGATCGAACAGCCCGCCGCTGGCATACGCCGACAGCACCTGCTGGGTCATCGTGGTGGTCGCCCAGTCGCTGGAATACTGGATATAGGCGGCTTCCTCCGCCGTCAGCCGCTTGAACGGGTTCAGCGCGACGCAGCCGTTGCCCGGGTCTTGCAGCGAACTGCGGCACACCGCATTGCCGGCGGCATCGGTGGTCGAGTCGATCGCCAGGTAGAAGCGATCGTAGGCCACCGCGTCCAGGTCGCGGACGCGTTGCCGGGTCTGGCCATAGGCGTAATAGGCCGAGTAATTCCACGCCCGCGAGCGGAAGGTGAAGTCGCCCTCCAGGCCGGTCACGCCCTGGAACAGCTTGCGCTCGTAGTCGCTGCGTGCGCTCCCAAGTTCATCGAAGTGGCGTGCGAAATACACGCCATCGGTGATGGCGCCGCCATTGGCCGCGACCATCTCCGGGGTGATGAAGGGGCTATCGGCCGGCACCATGTCGCTGCCGAAGGTGGCAAGCGAACGATACGCAGCCTCGGACGTATTGCGTGAAACGCTGGCGTTGGCAAAGAACCTGAGCGCATCGCTGAAGTCGAAATTCACCGATGTGCGCGCGGTCAGCCGGTCGGACGGCACCGACAGGTAATAGGCATCGTAGCGACCGCCATACTCGCCTCCGTCGGTCAGCAGGCTGCCCAGCGCATCGACCGGGTCGCTCAGGCTCAACGGCGACGCATTGACGTAGCCGCCCGGCCCCAGCACCGGATCGCGCAATTGGCCATCGTCGGTGAAAGCGTAGTGCCGCCCCCCCAGGATGACCTGCGCATTGGCCGCATTGCTGATGTTGCGGTTGCCGTCGGAGATCCAATAGCGCTGGTCGCGGTTGTTGCGCGTATACATCGGATAGCCGCCGGCGGTCCACGGCCGGTCCTGCCCGGACACCGTGCCCGGTTGTTTCTCGTAGAAACCGTAGAACGTGACATTGCCACGGCTGTCGGCGAAGTTGGTACCGGCCAGCACATCCGCGCTGTAGCTGTGCAGGTCGCCACGGGTGGAGCCGCCGTAGCGCGCACTGGCCTCCACTCCCTGGAAATCCTTCTTCAGGATGAAGTTCGCCACGCCGCTGACGGCGTCGGCGCCATACAGCGCCGACGCGCCGCCGGTGATCACCTCGACCCGCTCCACCAGGCTGGAGGGGATATTGCTCACATCCACCGCCGACGTGCCCGGGATCGACGGCACCTGGCGATGCCCGTCGACCAGCACCAGCGTCCGCTGCGTGCCCATGCCGCGCAGGTCCAACGCATTGATGCCGGCATTGCCGGCCAGGTTGCTGGTCTGGTTGGTCTGGCTCACCGAAAGACTGGGCAGCTGATTGACCACGTCGGCAATCTCGGTGGCGCCGACTGCACGAATGGCCTCGGCGCTGACTATCGTCAGCGGCGTCGGGCCATCGATTTCATCGGTACGGCGGATACGCGAGCCAGTGACGGTCACGCTATCCAGCGTCTTGGCTTTTTGCTCACCACCGGCATCGTCCGGGGTAGCGGTCCCTTCCTGTGCGTGGGCCACCGGTGACAGCAACAATGCCGCGAGCATGGACACATACAGGGCATTGCGATTGCGCGAGACATGCGACACGACAACGGCAGATGCGACAGGATTCATCGGAGCCCCTCGATTCGATTGGATTTAGATCCGGGCCATGCAAGCGCACGGGCCAAGCCATGACGTCCCTCGATGCAAAACAGTCGAACCTGCAGCTCCCCAGCTGGCGGCGAACGAGCCCCTCGATTGTTTATCCCCGCATCGAAGCAGCACTATCGCGTGTCGAGGCTGGCACAGATTGAACAAAAGCCGCCTCAACCATGTCGATGTCGGCACATTCGACATGCACCGGAAAATTTTTATTAGCAAAAAAAGCGAAGCGACCGCCGATTCCTTCCCCCGCAAGCGGGAGAAGGGATCGGACTGAAAACCGCTCGGTCCCAATCAGAACTCCACCCGCACCCTGGCCCAGAAATAACGCCCCATGGTGTCGTAGGTGCTGGCGTCGGTATTGGCGGCGTTGGAGAAGTAGCCGTAATAGATCGGCGGTGTCTTGTCGGCCAGGTTGTCGATACCGGCCGACACCGTGGTGTGGAAATCAGCAAACTTACGACTGAGCGACACGTTGTGGTAGACCACCGGGTTCACGCCGAAATAAATGCAGCTGCCATCGGCGGACGTGTTGTAGCAATACCCGTCGTACTTGCTCCCGACCGTGCTCTTGCCGACATAGCGCGCCGACCAGCTCGCATGCCAGTCGTCCTTGTCCCAGCTCACGCTCAGGTTGCCGCGCCAGCGCGGCAGGTTGCCCTGGCCAGACGTCTCTCCCACGTAGTTATGGTCTTCGCCGCCGATGCGGTACTCGCTCATGTAGGTCGCATCCAACCCGACCTGGAAGGTGCCAAAGCGCTGCCACGGGAGCATGTATTTCACGCCAGTGTCGACGCCACGGACGCTGACGCTGTCGTAGTTGATCGCATACGGCACGGTGACGCTGCTCAA
>JAATFS010000309.1 GCA_015655035.1 Lysobacterales bacterium
CCGTTCTGATCGGCGATCGCCTCACTGCGCCTGCGTCATCACGAAAGCCCCTGTTTCAGGGGCTTTCGCATTTGTGATGGGCAGGCCAATAAATGCTCTAGTAGTGTGATATCCGTCCTGGTTTTCGTGCAGCGAAGTCACTTTTCCGCGACATCCGTGCTCGTAGTGTGTGGATGAGTCCAGCTGGAGTCTGCAGGCATGTCCGCAACCGAAATCGATAGTGCGTCGCCATGCTTTTTCTGTGGACGACCTGAACGGAGAAAGAGGCGAGGTGGGTGCCAGTGATGGTGGCCCAGGATTCCCTCTGTAGAGCGCCTGGATGGATCATCGCGTTGCGGAACGAAGGACGGCTCTTGCGAGGCTGCGGGAGTAGTGGCGCGATCGGGTGTTGCTGGCGGATGTCCAGGTTGTCGCGGACGTGCATCGTTTGAATACATCGCACGCAGCTCTGGTGCTGGCCTCAGGCGGGAGCCAGCGACTGGGACGTTCCAAGCAAATGCTGACGCGCGATGGCGAGCCGCTGGTGCGACGCGCGGTGCGATTGGCATTGATGACCATGCCCCGGCGCTGTGTCGTGGTACTCGGTGCCGATGCCGCCCGGGTGGAGCCGCTGTTGCAGGACATGGACGTGGAGATCGTGTTCGATCCGGACTGGCGGCAGGGCATGGACAGCAGCCTGGCCTGCCTGCGCCATAGCGTGCAGGACGATCCGGACATCGTGTGCAGCCTGGTGCTCGGCTGCGATCAGCCGGCGCTGGAAGCGGCCCATCTGTGCGCATTGCTGGATGCCGCGTCGCAGTCGTCTTCAGGTTGCGCGACCGCAGGTTACGAAGGTATGCGGGGTATCCCGTTGGTGGTGGCGCAGTTGGCATTGCGGCGTGCGCTATTGCGGGGCAATCACGGATTGCGCAGCCTGTTCGTGGCGATGGAGCCGCAGCGGCTGGCCTGCATCACCGCGCCGGCGCTGGCGTTGGATATCGACACGCCACGCGATGTGGATGCAGCCCGGTCGCGCGGCTGGCTGGACCCGGAATAGGCGCAGTTGCATCGCTCTGAACCGCCGGGAGACGCGACGCCAGTCGCGGCCAGCGACGCGACAGGAGAAGGATGCCGGGGAGCGTATGCGGGCTGACGTCTCTGCCACCTTGAAGCGTAGGCAGCGGCTACGGAACTGGGATAGATTCGGGGGCTTGTCCCTCTGTCTCGAGGGCGAATCGGCCCGGGTGCGCTGCGCCTGCCCCGCCTGACCAGGACCGCGAACACCGTGATTCCCACTTCCAGCGCTTTGATCCAGAACGATATCGTCGTCTTCGGCTTGATTGCCGCCACGTTGGGGGCCGTCATGTGGACCGCCTCGCGCGAGCGCGGCATGTGGCGGCGCTTCTATACCTACGTACCCGCGATGTCGCTGTGCTACCTGCTGCCGGGTGTCTACAACACCGTGGGGCTGATCGATGGGCAGGGCTCCCGGCTATACGACCCGATCGCGCGCGATGTGCTGTTGCCGGCCGCACTGGTGCTGTTGACGCTGACCATCGATTTGAAAGGCATTCTGCGGCTGGGGCCGAAGATCGTGCTGATGTACCTGGGCGCATCCCTCAGCATCATGATTGGCGCGGTGGTCGCGTTTCAGCTGATGAAGTGGCTGCATCCCGCCACGGTGGCTGGCGACACCTGGGCCGGCATGGCCGCGCTGGCGGGCAGTTGGATCGGCGGCGGCGCCAACATGCTGGCGATGCGCGAAGTGTTCGATGTCGATGCCACCACCTTTGGCCAGTTCGTGGTGGTCGATGTCGGCGTGGCCTATGTCTGGATGGCGGTGCTGATCTTCCTGGCTGCGCGCGCGCCGGCGATCGACGCCCGCAGCGGTGCCGATACCCGAGGTATCGACGAACTAAAGGAACGCATCGCGCGTTTCCAGGCCCAGCACGAGCGCGTGGCCAGCCTCACCGACCTGATGCTGATCGTGGGCGTGGCATTTGGCGCGGTGGGATTGGCACATGCGATCGCGCAGCCGCTGGCCGCCTGGTTCGACGCCAATGTCAGCTGGGCGGCTCAGTTCAGCCTGGGCTCGCCGTTCGTGTGGGTGGTGGTACTGGCGACGACGATCGGGCTGCTGTTGAGCTGCACCGGTGCGCGCAGGCTGGAAGGTGCCGGCGCCTCGCGTATCGGCTCGTTGCTGTTGTACTTCCTGGTCGCGTGCATCGGTATGCAGATGGATCTGCTGGCCTTGCTCGACCGGCCGTGGATCTTCCTGCTGGGGCTGATCTGGATGGCGGTGCATATCGTGCTGCTGTTGGGGCTGGGCAAGCTGTTGCGCGTGCCGTTCTTCTATTTCGCGATCGGCTCGCAATCCAATGTCGGGGGGCCGGCATCGGCGCCGGTGGTCGCGGCGGCGTTCCATCCGGCGTTGGCCCCGGTCGGGGTTCTGCTGGGCACGCTGGGCTATGCCACCGGCACCTACCTGGCCTACCTGGTCGGCATCACCTTGCGTGCGATGGCCAGTTGAGCCACAGGGCTGAAATCCTCCGCACGAGGCAGTTTCCACCCGGCAGCGGGCGGAACCAGGGGTAAGTGGGCGCGCTCCGAGAGGCCGAAAGGCGTAGAGGAAAGACCTCCTCTACGCCAAGACGCCGGAGCGTCAGGTCCTCAGCAGCACCGAAACCCGCTCTTGCCGCCGTAGCGCGCTTCCTGGCGTTCGCGGAAGAACGTCGGGTAATCCATGACCGGACGCTCAGGATGCTTCTCCCGGATGTGCCGTACGTAGTTGTCGTAGTCGGGAATGCCGCAGCACAGGCGTGCGGTCTGCACCAGGCGCCGCCAGATACGGCGATGCGCCTGGTACTGCCCGATTGGAACCAGTTCGGTGCTCATCACAGGTCCGCCAGTTGGTGCGGCTGCAACGCCACGTAGGCGGTTTCCTTGTCGGTGCGTTGCGGCGAACGGCGAGCGGCCAGGATGGTCTTCACCGAGTAAATCAGCGTCGACAGCACCACGAACAGGAACAGCACGGTCAGGCCGGTATTGACGTAGGCGTTGGTGACGATCTGCTGCATCTGTGCGACCGACTTGGCCGGTGCGGTGATGTTGCCGCTGGCGATCGCATCCTGGAACTTGTGTGCCTGTGCCAGGAAGCCCTGCGCCGGGTTGCTGTCGAAGATCTTGATCAAGCTGGCATAGGTGGTGCAGATCAATAGCCAGGTGGCAGGCACGACGGTGACCCAGGCGTAGCGATCACGCTTCATCTTGAACAGCACCACGGTCCCCAGCATCAGCGCGATGCCGGCAAGCATCTGGTTGGAGATGCCAAAAAGCGGCCATAGCGTCTGGATACCGCCGAACGGATCGGCCACGCCGGTGTAGAGCAGGTAGCCCCACAACGCGACGCAGCCGGCGGTGGCGATGATGTTGGCGGTCCATGATTCGGTTCTGCGCATGGCCGGGATGAAATTGCCTAGCAGGTCCTGCAGCATGAAGCGGCCGGCGCGGGTGCCGGCATCGACGGCGGTCAGGATGAACAGCGCCTCGAACAGGATCGCGAAGTGGTACCAGAACGCCATCGCATTCGCGCTCGGCAGCGCATGGTGCAGTATCTGCGCGATGCCGACGGCCAGTGTCGGTGCGCCGCCGGCGCGGGCCAGGATGGTGTGTTCGCCGATGTCCCGGGCGGTGGCTTCGAGCACGTCCGGGGTGATCGCAAAGCCCCATTCAGAGACCTTGGCTGCGACCGCCGCCACGTCGCTGCCGACCAGCGCGACCGGGCTGTTCATCGCGAAGTAGACGCCGGGCTCGATGATCGAGGCAGCCACCAGCGCCATCACCGCGACGAACGATTCCATCAGCATGCCGCCGTAGCCGATGTAGCGCATATGCGCTTCGTTGGCGAGCAGTTTGGGGGTGGTGCCCGACGAGATCAGGGCATGGAAACCGGATACCGCGCCGCAGGCAATGGTGATGAACAGGAACGGGAAGATGCCGCCCTTCCACACCGGACCATCGCCGCTGGCGGCAAACTGGGTCAGCGCCGGCATTTTCAGTTCCGGCATCACGATCACGATGCCGATGGCCAGCGCGACGATGGTGCCGATCTTGAGGAAGGTGGACAAATAGTCGCGCGGCGCCAGCAACAGCCACACCGGCAGTACCGAAGCCACGAATCCGTAGCCGATCAGCAGCCAGGTGATCTGCGGCGCGGTGAAGGTGAAGATCGGGCCCCAGGTCGGGTCGGCGGCGACCCGGCCACCGAACCAGATCGCGGCCAGCAGCAGGATCAGCCCGACCACCGAGATCTCGCCGATCTTGCCGGGGCGGATGTAGCGCATGTACACGCCCATCATGATCGCGATCGGCATCGTCGCGATCACTGTGAACATGCCCCATGGGCTTTCCGCCAGCGCCTTGACCACCACCATCGCCAGCACCGCCAGGATGATGATCATGATCAGGAATGCGCCGAACAGTGCGATGGTGCCGGGCACCTGACCCATCTCCTCGCGCACCAGGTCGCCCAGCGAGCGGCCGTTGCGGCGGCTGGACAGGAACAGCACCACGAAATCCTGCACCGCGCCGGCGAATACCACCCCGACCACCAGCCACAACAGGCCGGGCAGGTAGCCCATCTGCGCGGCGAGCACCGGGCCGACCAAGGGGCCGGCACCGGCGATCGCGGCGAAATGATGGCCGAACAATACGTGCTTGTTGGTCGGCACGTAGTCCAGGCCATCGTTGTTGAGCACCGCAGGCGTGGCCCGGGTCGGGTCCAACTGCATGACCTTGTCGGCGATGAAGCGGCTGTAGAAACGATAGGCGATCAGATAGATCGATACCGCTGCGACCACGATCCACAACGCATTGATGTGTTCACCGCGGCGTAGCGCGACTGTCCCCAAGCAGAACGCGGCCACGACCGCGAGCGCGGCCCAAGCCAGTTTCGAAATACCTTTCATGCAGACCCCTCCGGAAAGACCGGGTCAAGGTTCCTCTGTGGCCACAAGGCGGTCAATGCCATCGCTCCTGGCGACCCTAGAACTTTGGTCGTAGGTGGGTGCTGCGGCCACTCGTAATCGGTGGCTCGATCCGGGGTGGTTGGCGTCCGTCGGAGCGGCGGCGGGCGGCCGTGCACAAGGGGAAAGGCGGGTTTGTGGAACAATCGGTTGCACCGGCCCTGGTTGGGTACGTGGGTAGCGGCTCCATATCGAGGGCGTTCCCAGGAGATTCTTGTATGAGCGATATCCCGATTGCCACGCCGGCGCGCGTTCTGCGTACGGTGCGTGGCCTGCCCACGTCCGATGGTGGCGGCGTCAAGTTGACGCGGGTCATCGGTTCGCCCGAACTGCCCGATCTGGATCCGTTTCTGCTGCTCGACGAGTTCGGTACCGACCGCGCCGAGGACTATATCGCCGGCTTCCCCAGCCATCCTCATCGCGGCTTCGAGACGGTCACCTACATGCTCGACGGGCGCATGCGGCACAAGGACAACCACGGCAACGAGGGGTTGCTCACCCCGGGCAGCGTGCAATGGATGACGGCCGGGCGCGGCTTGATCCATTCGGAGATGCCGGAGCAGGAGGCCGGTCGCATGCGCGGCTTCCAGCTATGGGTGAACCTGCCGGCGCGCGACAAGATGAGCGCGCCGAAGTACCAGGAGTACGCGCCGGACCACATTCCGCTGGCAACCCCTGCGGCAGGCGTGAAGATCAAGGTGATCGCCGGCCAGGTCGGCGAGGTGATCGGCCCGATCGTGCAGCCGGCCACCGATCCGTTGTACCTGGATATCGAGTTGCAGCCCGGCAGCGAATGGCAGCATGCGCTGGTGGCTGGCCACAATGCTTTCGGCTATGTCTTCGAAGGCGATGTGACCGTGGGCGCGGGCGAAGCGGCCACTGTACTGGCATCGCAGCAGTTGGCGGTGCTGGGCGGCGGGGAGGTATTGCAGCTACGCGCGGGTCAGCGCGGCGCGCGTCTGATCCTGGTGGCGGGAAGGCCGCTGCGCGAGCCGGTGATGCGGCATGGCCCGTTCGTGATGAATACCAGGCAGGAGCTGATGCAGGCGTTCGTCGATTTCCAGGAAGGAAGATTCTGACGAAGGTGGTGCGTTGTCTCGGTAGCGCCGGGCGAACCCGGCGCTGCGTGTTGCGCCCGTGGCCAGGGATGCGGCCACGGGCGCAGCAATGCGCTTATTCCTTGCCGAGACCCTTGTAGATCAGGCCGCCGATCAAGCCGCCGATCAGCGGAGCGATCCAGAACAGCCACAGCTGCGAGGTCGCGCCGGAGCCGGCGAAGAACGCTACCGCAGTGGAGCGGGCCGGGTTCACCGAGGTATTGGTGACCGGGATGCTGATCAGGTGGATCAACGTCAGCGCCAGGCCGATGGCGATCGGCGCGAAGCCCGCCGGCGCGCGGCCATGGGTGGACCCCATGATCACCAGCAGGAACACGGCGGTCAGCACGACTTCGGTCAGGAACGAAGCGGCCAGCGAATAGCCACCCGGGGACAGTTCGCCGAAGCCATTGCTGGCAAACGCACCGGCCTGGCTACCGTCGATCTGGAAGCCCGCCTGGCCCTGCGCGATCTGCAACAACACGAACCCGGCCAGCAGGCCGCCCAGCACCTGCACTACCACGTAGGGCAGCAGGTCGCGTGCCGGGAACCGGCCACCTGCCCACAGGCCGAAGCTGACTGCCGGATTGAAGTGGCCGCCGGAAATGTGGCCGAACGCATAGGCGCCGGTCAGTACGGTCAAACCGAATGCCAGCGCTACGCCGACGAAGCCTATGCCCAACGGGTTGGCGTCGCCGCCGAACTTGGCGGCCAGCACAGCGCTGCCGCAACCACCCAGGACCAGCCAAAAGGTGCCGAGAAACTCCGCCGTCAGCCGTTTGGTTAGTGTCATACCAATATCCTCCATGCCCGCCGGAATGACGGGATGGTGAATTCAAACGCTAATTCATTTATTAATCAACTAGTTGACATGTTCTCAGGCGGTGTTGGCGGGCCGTGCAGGGCTTCTGCGTACGCGGCATGCCGCCGTCGCGCCTGAAGCGCAACGGCATCCGGAGAGTGCCGCTCAGGGGTAATCGACCGGCTTGGGAGCCGGGGTTTCCGGTAATGGAATGAAGTCCTGATCGTCGCCGGGGATGGTGCCGAAGCGACCGGCGCGCCAGTCGTCCTTGGCTTGCTCGATGCGTTCCTTGGAACTGGAAACGAAGTTCCACCACAGGTGCCTTGGGCCGTCCAGCGGCTCGCCGCCCATCAGCATCGCCTTCAGTGGGGTCTTGGCGCGGAGGCGGCCGCGTGCGCCGGGTTCGGGGATGATCAGGTGCCGGGCCGGCACGTCGACGCCATCCAGCTGCGCCTCGCCGTCCAGGAGGTAGAGCGAGCGTTCGGCGTGGCCGGTATCCAGGTCGATTTCGGCATCGGCCTCCAGATCGAGGGCGACGTTGAGGGTGTCGGCGAATACCCGCACGGGCGATTCCTCGCCATAGGCGCGGCCGGCGATCACGCGCAGCCAGGCCCCGTTGCGGCGCTGCTGCGGCAGGCGCTCAGCGGCGAAGTGGTGGAACGCGGGCGCGGTTTCCTCCGCCGACCTGGGCAGTGCCACCCAGGTCTGGATGCCGTGCAGCGGGTGGATCCCGGCGCGCTCGGGGCCGGGAGTACGCTCGGAATGCGCGATGCCGCGTCCAGCGGTCATCCAGTTCACGTCGCCGGCGCGAATGACCTGATCCGACCCCAGCGTATCGCGGTGTCCGATCTCCCCCGACCACAGGAAGGTGACCGTCGCCAGTCCGATATGCGGATGCGGACGCACGTCCAGGCCCTGGCCGGGTTCGAACACCGCAGGCCCGATGTGGTCGATGAACACGAATGGGCCGACGCTGCGCGCTTGCAGGCTGGGGACGGCGCGACGGACTTCGAGGCCGCCGATGTCATGGACGCGGGGGGCGATGAGCAGGGTCATGGCAATGGCAGGTGACCGGGGGTGGGGCCAAGCTTCGCACGTGTTGGCGGCGACCGGCAGGCGGCACGGCAAGACGGATTGTTCCGTGGCCTCGCCAGGCGCAGGGTCGTCGGCAGCGGCGGCGGCGCTGCCGTTACAATCGAGGGCTCATCCGCTGCAATCCGGAGATACGTAGTGACCCGCAAACTCGTACTGCTGCGCCATGGCCAGAGCCAATGGAACCTGGAAAACCGTTTCACCGGCTGGGTGGACGTCGATCTGACCGAACAGGGACGCCAGGAGGCGGCGACCGCCGGGAAATTGCTGAAGGACGAGGGCCTGCAGTTCGATGTCGCCTATACCTCGGTGCTCAAGCGGGCGATCCATACCCTGCAAGGCGCGCTGAAGGAACTCGATCAGGACTGGCTGCCGGTGTTCAAGAGCTGGCGCCTCAACGAGCGTCACTACGGCGGTTTGCAAGGGCTGGACAAGGCCGAGACGGCGGCCAAGCATGGCGAGGATCAAGTCAAGATCTGGCGCCGTTCCTACGACATCCCGCCACCGCCGATGGACCTCGAGGACCCGGGCCACCCGGTGCACGACCGCCGCTATGCCGCGCTGGACCGCAAGGCGCTGCCGGCCACCGAATCGCTGGCGACCACGCTCGAGCGCGTGCTGCCTTACTGGCACGATGCCATCGCGCCGCAGTTGAAGGACGGCAAGACCGTGTTGGTCACCGCGCACGGCAACTCGTTGCGCGCACTGTACAAATACCTCAACGATGTTTCCAAGGAAGCGATCCTTGAGCTCAACATCCCTACCGGCATCCCGCTGCTGTTCGAATTGAACGATGACCTGACGGTGCAGTCGTTCCGCTACCTGGGCGACCCGGAAGCGGCGAAGAAGGCTGCCGAAGCCGTGGCCAATCAAGGCAAGGTACGTTGACTCCCGTCCTTCTCCCGTACGCGGGAGAAGCTGCCCGAAGGGCGGATGAGGGCACGCCAGTGCCGGTCATCCCCCTCCTTCCGTTCCCGCGTGGAAACCCCCATGACTGTTCGTAAACTCGCCCCGTTGTCGCTGGCGCTGGCCATTGCCGTTTCGTTGTCGGCCTGCGGCAAGCCCGAAACGCCTGCCGCATCCGGCGTCGCCGATAAGCCGTCTGCCGACGCGCCAGCCAAGTTGGATCTGTCCAAGCTCGATGCGCCGAGCGTAGCCTTCGATCCAACAGATCTGGACCCGTCCGCCGCCGCCTGCCAGGACCTCAACGGCTTCGTCAACGGCACCTGGCTCAAGGCCAATCCAGTGCCGTCGGACCGTACCAGCTGGGGTAGTTTCGAGGTGTTGGGGGAGCGCTCGCTGGCGATCCAGCACGAGTTGGTGAAGCAGGCGGCCGCCGGCCATGCCGCTGCCGGCTCGATCGAGGCAAAGATCGCCGACATCTGGCGTACCGGTTCGGATGAGTCGGCGATCGATGCCGCCTGGATTGCACCTTTGCAGCCGCAGTTGCACGCCATCGACGCGCTGGCCGACGCGCCGGCCATCGTGGCATGGCTGCGCGACAGCTATGCCAAGGGCCAGGGCATGCTGTTCTCGTTCGGGGCAAACGCCGACTACAAGAACTCCGAGCAGGTGATCGCCTATGCTGGCCAGGGCGGCCTGGGCCTGCCCGAGAAGGGCTACTACACCGATGCGGCGCAGGCCAAGATCCGCGAGCAGTACGAAGCCTATATCGCGCGCGTGCTGGAGCTGTCCGGCGTGGACGTCGCCAAGGCCGCCGAGCAGGCGAAGGCGGTACTGGCGTTCGAGACGCGGCTGGCCAAGGCATCGCTGTCGCGGATCGATCTGCGCGATCCGGCCAAGCGCTATAACCCGGTCGACGTGGCGGCGGCCAACAAGCTCACGCCGCAGTTCGACTGGCAGGCGTTCTTCGATACGTTGAAGATTCCTGCCAGTGGCACCTTCTCGCTGGGCCAGCCGGCCTTCTTCGCCGAGCTGGACAAGATGCTCGCCGATACGCCTGCCGATACCTGGAAGGCTTATCTGCGCTTCCATACCGTGGATGACGCCGCACCGTACCTGGCCAAGCAGATCGAGCAGGCCCACTTTGATTTCCACGCCAAGACCTTGCGTGGCCAGCAGGAGATGCTGCCGCGCTGGAAGCGCACGCTCGATGCGGTCAACGATGCGATGGGGCAGGCGCTGGGCCAGCTGTACGTACAGGCCGCTTTCCCGGCTGAATCCAAGGCGCAGATGCAGCAACTGGTGCAGAACCTCTCGGTTGCGCTGAAGGCGCGGCTGGAGAAGCTGGACTGGATGGGCGAAGCCACCAAGAAGCGCGCGCTGGAGAAGTGGGCCAGCTTCACCCCGAAGATCGGCTATCCGGACCAGTGGCGCGACTGGAAAGGATTGCAGACCAGTGGCGACAGTTTCCTGGCCAACATGCAGGCCGCGCAGGCGTTCAATTACCGCTACATGCTCGACAAGATCGGCAAGCCGGTGGACAAGCGCGAGTGGCACATGACGCCGCAGACAGTGAACGCCTACTACAACCCGACCCGCAACGAAATCGTGTTCCCGGCGGCGATCCTGCAACCGCCGTTCTTCGATCCCAAGGCCGATCCAGCGCTCAACTATGGCGGCATCGGCGCGGTGATCGGCCACGAGATGATGCACGGCTACGACGATTCCGGCAGCCAGTTCGATGCCAAGGGCAACTTCGACAGCTGGTGGACCGACAGCGACCGCAAGCTGTTCAACCAGCGCACCGATCAGTTGGTGGCGCAGTTCGATGCTTATCAAGCGCTGCCCGGCATCCCGGTCAAGGGCCGGCTGACCCTGGGCGAGAACATCGGCGACCTTGGCGGTTTGACCGTTGCTTACGATGCACTGCAGAAAGCATTGAAGGACAACCCGGAACTCGACAAGCCGGTGGACGGCTACAGCGAGAACCAGCGCTTCTTCCTGAACTGGGCCACGGTGTGGCGCCGCAACTTCACCGACAGCGAACTGCGCGTGCGCCTGAACACAGATCCGCATGCACCGGCCAACTTCCGCGCCAACGGTGCGCCGTCGAACATGCCGGCCTACGCGCAGGCATTCCAGTGCAAGGCCGGCGACCCGATGGTAAGGGCAGACAAGGACCGCGTGGCGATCTGGTAAAGCCAGTCGCGCGGGATGAGGCCAAGGCCCGGCAGTGATGCCGGGCCTTTTGCTTTTTCAGAGTGGGATCGACACTGAAGGCAGGTGTCGTGGCCACGTACCTGGATGCGGCCGTCGCCGAACGATCATCGGCGCCAACTTCCCAGCGCCGCGTCGCCGCACCGCAAGATGGCGCTACCCGGTGTGCACCCGGACATTTGTCCGGGGCAGTATTTCGTCTTTCTACAGGAGCATTTCATGGATATTGATCCGAGTGGCAAACCCCGTCGCTTGCCGCGCGCTATGCCACCGGCTACGGCAGCCTGCTGTATGCCGACCATCGCGTGCCGATCGATCATGTGGATACGCGAGCACTGTCTTCGGCGACGGGGTTCTATGCCAATGCGGAAGACCTGACCCAATATTTCAGCGCCTACTACTTCGGCAACGACCGCCTGATCAGCGATGAATCCAAGCGCCGCATGTTCCGTCCGGTCTGGGTCGACGAAGATGATCGCACCCGCGGTTCCAACTACGGCCTGGGAGTGTTCCTGGAAAATGTGGGCAAGCGCAGGCTGGTAGGTCATTCCGGCGGCTATCAGGGCCACATCACCAATTCGTTGGCCGATCCGGACAACCGGATCGCGGTATCGGTACTGACCAATGCACTCGGTAGTCCGGTCACGCCGCTGGTGAAAACCGTCTACAAGCTGATCGACCTGGCCAAAGGGGCGCAGGCGGATCCCGAAAAACCCGCGACGCCGGCCGGGGTCGATCTGCAGAAGTTCAGCGGACGCTTCGTCTCGCGGTGGAATGTCTACGACGTGGCGGTACTCGGTGGCCGGCTGTATCAGGTCTTTCCAGCGGAACTGGATCCTGCGAAATCGGCGGTCCCGCTGACGGTGATCGACGCTCACACCTTGCGCGTGGATGGGGGGGAGCGGCGGCAACCAGTATCACGAACCGATGATCTACCAGTTCGACCGCGACGGACGGGTGCGCTCGGTTCGCCAGAGCGGCCTGTTCGTGCCGATCTCGGATTGGAAGTTGCCACGGCGGGTAAAACACGATTACCGAGGTGGGCCACCCGCGATAGCGGCAGCGGGGTAGTGGGTGGCGTCGTGGGCGCTGGCTGCTTCCCAGCAGCCACGACGCGCGAGTAGCAAGCGCGTCGTGGCTGGGCTCTGGCTCAGCGCGGCGCCAGCGTGGTCAGCAGGCCGCGTGCCGCATTGAAGCGGTCGGC
>JAATFS010000141.1 GCA_015655035.1 Lysobacterales bacterium
CAAGGGAGTAACTGATGCCAACGTCAATTCGATTATGGCCGTCATCAACAAGGATACGGACAGCTACGCTAAAAGCAGGAGTCACTTCAAGCGGATCTGGAATGAAAGAATATTTAAGCCCATCGGAAACTAATAAAATCACCCTGCCGGATAATATTGGGCGTTTTCTCTTTGCTATATTTTTAGCTCTATTTCCCCTGTTTTTTTGTATCACCGCGGATGCTGACACCATCCATTCCGACGCCTCCAAGGCAGTTGCTTCCCCGCAGCTCAGGATTGATTTCCCTGTGCGAAACTCACTGATTCGTTTTTTTATTCAGATAATGAGGGGCGCGACCCTGATATAGATATGTATATCTCCACCCCGTCTGATACCAAAGGGGACATGCATTTCTTGGGTAAAATTGAGCCTGAAGGAGGTGTGGCTTGGATCGAATCGGTCTTCACTAAGGATGTTGATGGGGATGGTTGTAATGAGTTATTAGTACTCGCTCGATGGGAGGTAAATCATGCAGGCATAAAAACCGTTGGGAACTTGTTTCGCACTTATGTATACAAGGCGTCGGTTAATGGAACTTCATTTTCTCGACTGGAAAACATTGAAAAAAAAATCGGATCGGGAATGGAAGGCATCAGGGAGGGAAACAAGGTTCACTACCCCTACCGCGATGCGGCCAGCATCAGAAAATTACTTAGTCGGCCCTGAAGAACTCAGCAGCGCCTCATATATCAAGTGATGTACGCCTCAGAGGGCGTGCCTGGACTGCCAGTTTTCGCTAGGCTGAGCGCAGGTTTCTTGCACTTTCCAAGCATGCCCGTACGCCTTCCAGCCGTTGAAGACGGTCCTGCCGAGGATCTGTTCCGTTCTCGCCTGGAGAATTAGATCGACCTGCCGGCTACAACCTGCGCTGGCTGATGCGCTGGATCGCGCTCTTTTGTGTCTGGCTGCGGGCCATCGTGCTGACGCCGATGCTCGCCAGGCCGAGGTTGTGCGCGATCGCGACTTGATGAAAGCTATTTTTCAGGGCCGACTAGCAACGCACCTGCGCTTGGATGGCCGCATCGATCGAACGCAGGGCGGCATCGCGATCGACGGCATAGGTGCGCGCGGGGTTGCCCCCTCCGGCACCGGCTGACCAGACCACGGCATCGTGACCGGCCAGTTGCGCGGCGATCGCATCGCGATCGGCCTGTTCGATATCCAGTACCACGGCGTTTGCGCCGTCGAGGGTGACGTCGTCGCGATGATCGGGATTACGCAACAGGGCGGTTACCGAGTGGCCGGCGGACACGAGCAGCGGCGTGAGGAAGCGTGCAACCTTGCCGTGGCCGCCGATGATGAGGACGCGTGACATGGCTGCTCCTTGATGACGATAAAGTACGCATGCAACGCTACCATCTGCGCCGTTATTCCCTAGAGAATGACAGCCGAGGCTTGGTGCAATGGGTGTCGTCGTTGCGTTGCCGGCGTGGTGGCCGCAGGCATTGATCAGGTCATGGTCGGTGGCGGCCGAGCAAGCGTCGCTTACGGGGTTTGGGTGGTTTGCGGGTTCATTTCCAGGAACGCCGCTTAGTTCATAGCAGCACGCCGCATGCCGGCCAACCGACATTTTGCCGGCAGCTGCCGCTGGATCCACATATTGCCCATGAGGTGGTCCAGTCCGCGATCCAGTCCGGTGACCAATCCGGCGCCCGGGGTGAAGGTCAGCTCGCCGAAATAGATGCGGCCTTTCTGGATGTACCAGTCGACGCGGGTGTAGTCGAAGTCGTTGGCCAGTACCTTGCTCAGTTCCAGTGCGTGTTGCAGCAGGTCGGGGGAGCAAGGGGGCTGCCGGCCGTCATCGCGGATCCGGTGGAACGCATCGCGCAGATTGTTGACGAAGAACGTCATCGCCAATCGGGTGTTGAAACGGTTGTAAATCACTTGCAACACATATTTGAATCGGCCATCGGGCTGCCGGAACATATGGAACTTGTAGTCTACGGGGGCTTGGATTCCATCGCCGATGTACTCCTCGACCAAGATCCGGCGCGGTATGTCGCGGTAGTGGATTTCGCGTGCGGTCCGGGAGTAGTCGGTCTGCAGCCATTGCATACAGCGATCGACGATGTCGCGTCGTTGGCGGGTGTCCGGTTCGTTCCGCACGATCTCCACCATGCCCGCGCCATGGCTGGCCTTGAAGACGGTGTGCTGCCAACGCGGCAGGCTGTGCAGGGCTGCAGGATCCGAGGTGTCGAATACCAGCGGTATCAGGTAGTTCTCGCCGATTCGGCTGGCCACGTGGGCGCGCGCGGCGTATTTGTCGGCCAGGCGGGTATAACTAGGATAATCGCCATGGATGCATTTTCGGTAAAGCACTTTTTCGTTGAAGCTGATTGGATCGTGCACCTGCGGTAATCGGCCGAAAGTGAAGAAGAAGTGGATTCTTTCCTGAAGCGGCCACGGCAGGTTCTTGACCAGCTGGTTAGCGCTTTTCAAAAGGAAATGGTCGATGCCGTGCCGACGCAATGATGGGGGCGCGCGCGTCTTGGGTACGGCGGGAGATATCTCAGGCGCGGCGATGTGGCCGTCTGAAGGGTAGGCGTGCAGCAGCGCTACGGCGGTATTGTCGATCACGGGCGCATCCCATTGTTCCATCGTGAGAAACGTGACTCACGTCACAATTTAAATGTGATAGGTGCTATGTTATTTTTTTGTGAAATTCCGGCTTCAAGTAGATCTGCGGTCACCGTTTTGGGCCAGGCGCATGAAGCTGGCCGCCAAAGCGTGTCGCCGGCCAGCTTGATCGCCGATGGAGATGAGCACGGTTCCGCACCGCAAGCGCTCTCGAGCGCATCAACTCAGCGGTGATCAGTGCTTTGTCGACTACACCCGCCGCGAGCGACCTCACGCGCTCTAGCCGCGACGCTTACACGTGGCTCGGTAGGGTGGCTGCACGCCATACAGCAACTCGGCATCGCGCCGAAGGAGTGAAGAATGAGTGTGAAAATTCCCGAAGGGGCGTTGGTTGTAGTGGCCGATGGTGGCTCCGTGCGGTTTTTCACCAACACCGGCAGCGACCACGAATTGGTGCTCAAGCAGCATGCGCAGTTGGAAGGTACCAACGAATCAAGCGCGTCCGGTCAGGGCCCGGCCGGTTCGGGGCCCTCCGAGCAGAGTCCTTCGCAGTTGGGCGAAGCTACGTTCGCCAAGCAACTGGCCGAGCAGTTGAACGAAGGCGCTTTGAACAACCGCTACACCGATCTGGTACTGGTGGCGGACCCTTCCACGCTGGGGCGGATACGCCCGCTGCTGCATAAGCAGGTCCAGCAGCGATTGGTCCAGGACCTGGCGAAGGACCTCACCAACTCGCCGTTGGATGAGATCCAGCGCGCGCTCTCCTGATTCGGACATGTTCACGGCTGCCTATGCTGATCCGGAGCCGATGCGCAGCGAGATCGACACGCATTCCGGTCTGCTGGTGCTGGAATTCGGCTCGCCGGGATGCGGCTTCTGCATCGCGGCGCAGCCGTTGCTGCGGCGGATGCTTGGCCCGAACCATGCGCTTGCGCATCGCAAGATCGAGGATGGTAAAGGGCGACCGTTGGGCCGCTCCTTCGGGGTCAAATGGTGGCCGACCTTGATCCTGCTGCGCGATGGCCAGGAACTAGCGCGTGCGGTGAGGCCTCGGCACCCTGACGACCTGACAGGTTTGTTCGCCGCGCTCGGCAGCGACGTACCGAGCGCGGCAATCGATTGACGTCGTCGCATGTGGCTTTGGCAGCGGAGTGGGGTCGAAGACTACTCGCGTGCCATGCAATCCGGATCGTTGTGCAGATCCGTTCCGACCACATCCGTCGAGCCGGCTGTTCATCAATCCGCAGTCTTTCCGCACGCCCGGGTGCTTACCATGGACGGGTAATCCATCCCTGAGATCTAGCCTGTGACGATCGTCCGAGTAGTGCCAGTACCCGCCGCAACGGTGTTTTCTGCGCGTCATGACGATGGGCGCGGCTGATGGCGGATCTGCTGCCAACCCTGCGCATGGACGAGCAAGCGCGGCGTGACCTCGCCACGGCGCATGCGCTGCTGGAAAATCCAGGACTGGCGGCGCAGCTTGCCAATGTTGTCGGTGCGCCGATCGAGAGCTTGCTGGCCCGGCGGTTGCCGAAGGTGATCAGCGGCAGCGTCGATCGGATCACCCGGCGCGCGCTGGAAGTGGCGTTGAAGTCGGCGCTGCTGACCTTGCGCAAGGCCGGGCATCCGACGGCGGCGACCAAGACCCACAAGCTGGCGGTGGCGATCACTGGCGGCGCCGGCGGCTTCTTCGGTCTGGCCGGAGTGGCAGTGGAGTTACCGCTCACCACCACGCTGATGCTGCGCTCGATCGCGGAGATCGCGCGCTCCGAAGGCGAACAACTGGATGACCCGTCCACCGCCCTGGCGTGCCTGGAAGTGCTGGCGCATGGTGGCCGCAGCAAGCGCGACGACGGCACCGAGTCCGGCTATTTCGCGGTACGCGCCGCGATGGCGCAGCAACTCAATGCGGCCGCGCATTATGTGGCGGTGCACGGTTTTGCCAGCCATGGGGCACCGGCGTTGGTGTCGTTGGTATCGCGGATCGCAGGCAAGTTCTCAGTGGCGGTCAGTCAAAAGATCGCGGCCCAGGCAGTGCCGCTGGTGGGCGCAGCCAGTGGCGCTGCACTCAATACGTTGTTCATTGCCCATTTCCAGGCAATGGCGCGAGGTCACTTCATCATCCGCCGTCTTGAGCGTGTCCATGGCGAAGCGGCAGTGCGGCAGGCTTACGATGCATTGGTAGCCGGGCGCTGATCGACAGCGCGATCAACGCCGCGACCGTGAGGACATGCGGGGCAATATGGGCCGACGACCTTCCGACATCGCCTCGGCTCGAGGACGATGTCGAATGGCAGTACTTGCGGTCAGGCCTGCGTCAGTTGGCTGCCTGGACGGCTGCAGCCGCATCGACCAGGCCCGGGCCGCATCCGCCGGGGCATTGCGCCGCAGGGATAGGACGCGCGGTACGGCTTAGGATGTCCTTGACCTGCGCCGTCGTCTTGGGCGTGGAGGCGCGCGCCTGAATCAGCGCCACGATGCCGGCCACGTGTGGTGCGGCCATCGATGTGCCCGCCATGAAATCGTATCCATTGCTTCCTACCGTCGACAGGACGCCCTGCTCGGGATGGTCCCGCGTGGGGGCGCAGTTGGACTGGCTGGGCGCGGTGTCGAGGGGAAGGAACTCGCCGGCACTGGCGCGGCAGCTCCAGGTCTCGCCCCCGGGAGCGGTGATGTGGATGCCCGCGCCGTAGTTGGAATAGAACGCCCGGTTTCCCTTGTTGTCGTTGGCGGCCACCGCGATGACGTTGTTGCAGTTCGCCGGTGCCGCATTGGCGACGTCGGTGTTGTCGTTGCCGGCGGCCACGACCACCAGAGTGCCGCGAGCGACGATCTGATTGATCGCCTGTTGCTCTGCCGGCGAGCATGCACGGACGCCGCCCAGGCTGAGATTGATCACCTCAGCCGGATTGGCGTTGGCGCCGGCGCCTGACACGGTGATGCCCGCAGCCCACAATATGCCGTCGATGATGTCGGCCGACGAGCCGACGCCCTGGTTGCCGAGCACCCTGACCGGGACTACACGCGCATCGTAGGCGACCCCTGCCACGCCTTTTTGGTTGTTGGTTACCGCCGCGACGGTACCGGCGACATGGGTGCCGTGCGCAATGCCGGAGCTATCGAAGGCGTCGTTGTCGCGCCCGTTGTTGTCGTCCGAGCCACCACAGCCAGGCTCGTAGCCTGCTGAGGTGCATGAAGCGTCGGAGTAGGGCCGGGTCGAGGCGACCATGTCATAGCCCGGCAGTAGGTTGGCTGCGAGGTCGTCGTTGTCCAGGTAGCCGCTGTCGACTACGCCGACCACCACGCCCGCGCCGCGAGACAGATCCCAGGCCGCCGGCAGTCTGGCGCCGCCGGTCGAAGCGGCGTAATGCCACTGCTCGGTGTAGCGCGTGTCGTTGGGTGTCGCGTAGGCGTGCATCAGGTAGTTGGGTTGCACGTATTCCACATCGCTATCCAGCGCGATCTGGTGCATCAGCTGTTCCGCATCGACACGGTCGAGCGGGACGCTGGTACTGACGAGGTCGGCGTGGCTACCCAGGCGACGTTGGTGCTTGAGCGTGGTAGCGGTGCCGAGGGAGCGCTTGGTGCGTGTGCGTTGCGAGGCCGCGTCGATCTCGCGTATGGCGGAGGCGGGCGACAGCGCCTTGCGCGTGCCATCGCGATACTTGACGATGAAGCTGTCGTATTGCGTGTCGTTGTTCATGCCCTGCGTCCACACGCGGGCTTGAGCTTGTGCGTTTGCTACGGAAGCGGATGAGGCCAGGGCCAGCGAGACGGCGATAGAAACACTCAAATGTTTACGCATGCGACACCCTCTTTACGGGAAATTGATCCAACGCCATCGCTCGGTCCATACCGAACCGGACGGTCGGCATGGAAGATGCGGAAATGTGTCTAAATTTGTCAACCAATGACAAATAATTAATCCGAAAAACCGTGAACGATTCACCAGAGTCAAGAATGCACTCACACTGATCCGTGGTGGCCGATGCTGCTGCGTAGATGCTGCGAACGGCTCTTTAGCGCGTGCCAGCGCTTGCAAGGATTCGTGCTAAATCTCCGCTGTTTTTGGCCTTTCAGCATGATTGCAGCGGGCCAGTGAATGGCTGATTCTGGTGGCTGTTCTATCCGATGGGCACAGCGCCGGAACACGCATGCAGGCAGATGGCTGGGCTCACGGGCGCAGCGGTGACGAGCGAGCAAGCCAGTGCTGCGAAGGCGAAGATACGATCGCGGGAATTGCACAGATCGACTACCCGGAACGGGCCGGCACCGACGTGCAGCGTCGGTGCCGGTCGCCGCGATGGGTCAGAAGTCGTAGCCGACGGTGGCCACTACCGAACGTTCCGCACCCCAATAGCAGTAGCCGGTGCCGTAGCAGGCGGCGACATAGCGGCGGTCGGTCACGTTGTTGGCGGTGAGTTGCAGCCACAGGCCACGCAGGTGGGCGTTCCATGCGCCGAAGTCCGCGCGCAGCGAAGCGTCGTAGAGCGTGACCGCCGGCAACCGCCGCGTGTTCTCGTTGTCGGCCCACTGCTTGCCGAGCCGGCGTATGCCCAGGCCACCGCTGAGGCCCGCGTCGAGCCGGTAGTGTGCCCATAGCGAGGCGATCGCGTTCGGGGTGACGTATGGCGTGTTGCCTTCGTTGCCATCGACCGAATCCTTGAACCGCACGTGGTTCAAGGTGTAGCCGGCCACCACGCTCAGGCGGTCGGTGACCTGGCTGTGCGCTTCCAGTTCCACGCCGCGCGCGCGAACCTTGCCGGCCGGGATGTAGGTGGCGGTGATGATGTCGCGATTGGCGACGTCCTTCTGGGTGAGGTCGTATACCGCCAGCGAATAGAAGTTGCTGCCGCCAGCCGGCTGGTACTTCAGGCCGCCTTCGAATTGTTCGGCGGTGGTCGGCTTGAGCAGGTTGCCGTCGGCGCCGGAGAGCGCGGTCGGGGTGATCGCCTGGCTGTAGCTGACATAGGGCGAAAGGCCGCTGTCGAACGCGTACAGCAGCGATGCGCGACCGCTGACATGGTCATCGGTGCGCTTGCGCTCGGTGGCATAGGTGGCGTTCTCGTCTTCCAGCACCAGATGGTCGTAGCGCGCGGACAGATCCAGGTGCCATCGATTCCATTCCATCTCGTCTTGCAGGTACACGCCGGCCTGGCGGTAGCGTCGGACGGCGTCATAGGCGTAGATGCCTGGTTGGGCCAGCGCCGCATCCAGCCACAGGTTGCTGCCGCCTACGCCGCTGAGGACGTCCAGGCGGTCGGCATAGCCGCTGGCGTCCCACAGCTCGTTGCGATACTGGTGGTACTCGGCGCCGAGCAACAGCCGATGGCTGACGTCGCCGGTGCTGAAGTCGGCCTGCAGCTGATTGTCGATGGCGAAGGCATCCAGCGACGAACGCTCGCCGGAATAGTAGCGGTTCAGTACGTCGGTACCTGGCACCCAGCCGATCTGGTAGACCTGCTCAAGGGCGACGTTGGAGTGGGTATAGCTGGCATTGGAGCGAAACGCCCAGGTGTCGTTGAAGCGGTGCGAGAACGCGTAGCTGTAGATCTGCTCGTGGCGCTTGAACTGGTCGTGTGCGTCGTCGCTGTCGAAGAAGCCGGTGCTCAGGCGATAACCGTTGTGCGGGATGAGGCTGCCTTCGCCGGGGACTGCGCTGTGGTAGCCGCCGGACGGGTCTTTCTGCAGGTAGGCGCGCAATACCAGCGAGGTGTCCGCATCCGGTTGCCACCGCAGCGACGGCGACAGCGCGTAGCGCTCTTCACGGGTATGGTCGTACTGGGTATCGCTGTTGCGGGTGATCCCGGTCAGGCGGAACGCCCACTGGTCGTTGATGGCGTCGGTGTAGTCGAACGCCGCACCGGTGGTGCCGTTGCTGCCGGCCATCAGGCGCAGGTGGCCTTCGGGGGAGAACAGCGGGCGCTTTGAGGTCATCGCCACCAGGCCGCCGGGGATGGTCTGGCCGTATAGCGCCGAGGATGGCCCGCGGATCACGTCGATGCGTTCGAGGAACCAGCTGTCGACCTGCAAAGCGTTGTAGCTGCCGCCGTCGGTCATCAGGCGCAGGCCATCGAGGAAGGTGTTGTCCACGTCGCCGCCGTGGAATCCGCGCAATGCGACGGTGTCGTAGCGGCCGGCCGCGCCGCCGAAGTTGGTGAACACGCCGGGCGTGTAGTTCAGCGCCTGATTGACGTTGACCGCGTTCTGGTCCTCCATCTGCTGCCGCGTGACCACCGACACCGATTGCGCGGTAGTCACCAGCGGCGCATCGGTCTTGGTCGCGCCGCTGCTGGTGATGGCGGTATAGCCGGTGGTGGGGGCCAGCGCATTTTCGCTGACCTGCACGGTCGGCAGGCGCCCGATCTGCGGGTCGCTCGCTTCGGCGGCGTGGACGGACGCAGCCAGCAGGCTGGTGCCCAGCAATAGTGTGTGGACGGTGCAGGCCAGCGGCGAGATACGCAGTTGGGTAATGCGTGCGCGGTTCGACGGCGTGACGTCGGACGACGCCGGCAGGGGAGAGATGTACATGTGCGCTCCTTCACGGCATGGCGGGTGCATGCCGACGGTAGGGCGGGCGCTATCGGTCAACCATCATGCCGGCCGGATGCACGCCCGCGCCGATTTCCAGTGAAACCGGGAATGGACGGGGATTGGCGGGCAGTGGCGTGGCCACGGCTGGCGGAAGTTGCGGCGTCGGCGTTGCGTGCCTTCGCCCACTTGGGGCGGACCTATGCATGACGCGGCTGAAGCGTCCGTTCCGGCGGCGAACTATAGTCTTCGCTTGCGTGCACGGCAAACCGATCGAGATTCCGGCGCTGTCATCAAAGCGCTGGACCCCGTGTGCAACACGACCGCACCCGCCGGCGGCGGGTGCGGTCGCGGTGATGCCTCATGCGTGACCGCAACGGTCAGCCGCGGCCCTGCGCCTTGTCGTATTCCAGGTGATGGCGCGTCACTTCGTCCACTTCGTTCTTCGATCCCAGGAATACCGGTACCCGCTGGTGCAGCCCGGTCGGCTGGATATCCAGAATGCGCTCGCGGCCGGTGGTCGCGGCGCCGCCGGCCTGCTCCACCAGCAAGCTCATCGGATTGGCTTCATACATCAGCCGCAGCTTGCCGGGCTTGCTCGGATCCTTCTTGTCCCACGGGTAGATGAAGATGCCGCCGCGCGTCAGGATGCGGTGTACGTCGGCCACCATGCTGGCGATCCAGCGCATGTTGAAATTCTTGCCGCGCGCACCGTCCTCGCCTGCCAGCAGGTCGCCGACGTAGCCCTGCATCGGCGCTTCCCAATGGCGCTGGTTGGACATGTTGATCGCGAATTCGCCGGTGTCCTCGGGGATGCGCATGTCGGCCTGGGTCAGCAGGAACGAGCCTTCCTCGCGCTCCAGGGTGAAGGCATGGGTGCCGTTGCCCAAGGTCAGCACCAGCATCGTGCTCGGCCCGTAGATGCAGTAGCCGGCGGCGACCTGCCGCGTGCCCGGTTGCAGGAAATGCTCGTCGCCCGGCTTGTCGGTGCCGGCCGGCGCACGCAGCACCGAGAAGATGGTGCCGACCGAGACGTTGACGTCGATGTTGGAGCTGCCGTCCAGCGGATCGAACAGTAGCAGGAAGTCGCCGCGCGGATATTTGTCCGGCACCGGCTGGCTGTGTTCCATTTCTTCGGAGGCGCTGGCCGCCAGGTGGCCGCCCCAGGCGTTGGCGTCGATCAGGATGTCGTTGCTGAGCACGTCCAGTTTCTTTTGCGCCTCGCCCTGCACGTTGCCGGTGCCGGCATCGCCCAGCACGTCGCCCAGGGCGCCCTTGCTGACGGCGATGGAGATGCGCTTGCAGGCGCGCGAGACGATGCTGATGAGCTGGCGCAATTCCGGGCCGATGCGGCCGGCGTGT
This sequence comes from Lysobacterales bacterium, assembly GCA_015655035.1. Classification (GTDB taxonomy): domain Bacteria; phylum Pseudomonadota; class Gammaproteobacteria; order Xanthomonadales; family Xanthomonadaceae; genus JAATFS01. Next base: position 10,511 of record JAATFS010000141.1, read on the forward strand.
TGTTCTTCGATCAGGAAGCGGGTCAGCGAGGTTCGCGACATGGGGAACGGCTACCTTGCGTATGAAGGGGACCCTCATTGTCGCGCCCATGGGCCAATATTTCGACCTTGTCCGCAGCAGCGGTGCCTGCGATGAGGCAATTTGCCGCGAAAACGTTCAGGGGCCTGGCTTTCGGCGTGCGGAGTGGGTCATCGAGAAATGAAAAAGGCCGGGAGGCGTTCGCGCTCCCAGCCCTTTGCTGCCACGGTTACGCTGCGATCAGCCGCGGCTGACCGTCGCCACCGCCTCGGCCACGTAGTCCAGGTTGTTCCGGCTCAGCGCAGCCACGCAGATGCGGCCGCTGCCGACCGCGTAGATCGCGAACTCCTCGCGCAGGCGATCGACCTGCGGCTTGCTCAGGCCCGAGTACGAGAACATGCCGGCCTGCTGCTCGATGAAGCCGAATTCCGGCGCACCCAGTTCGGCGAGCTTGGCCACCAGGCCTGCACGCAGGCTATGGATACGCTCGCGCATCTCGGTCAGTTCCTGCTCCCAGGTGGCGCGCAGCTCGGGGCTGGTCAGCACCCCGGCCACCAGCGCGGCACCGTGGGTGGACGGGCTGGAGTAGATCGTGCGGATGATGCGCTTGACCTGCGATTGCACCGCCTTGGTCTCGGCCGCGGTGGCGGAGACCACCGACAGCGCGCCCACGCGCTCGCCGTACAGCGAGAACGACTTGGAGTACGAGCTGGCGACCACATAGGCGTCGAGGCCGGCTTCGCCGAGCAAGCGCACCGCGAAGGCGTCCTCGTCGATACCCTTGTCGAAGCCCTGGTAAGCGATGTCGACGAACGGGAACAGCTTGCGTTCCTTCAGCAGCGCGGCGACCGTGCGCCACTGTTCCTGGCTGAGATCGGCACCGGTCGGGTTGTGGCAGCAGGCATGCAGCAATACCACGGTGCCCGGCTCGAGTTTGTTCAGGTCGGCGAGCATGCCTTCGAAGTCCAGGCCATGCGTGGCCGGGTCGAAATAGGTGTAGTCCACCACGTCGAAGCCGGCGGCCGAGAACACCGCGCGGTGGTTTTCCCAGCTCGGGTTGCTGATGGCGATGGTCGAAGTCGGCAGCAGCTTTTGCAGCAGGTCCGCGCCCACGCGCAGCGCACCGCTGCCGCCGATGGTCTGCGAGGTGGCCACGCGGCCGGCATCGAGCAGCGCCGAGTCCTTGCCGAACAGCAACTGCTGGGTGGCCTTGTCGTAGGCGGCCAGGCCGTCGATCGGCAGGTAGCCACGCGGTTTTGCATCCAGGGCGAGCTGCTGCTCGATCTGGTACACGGCGCGCAGCAGCGGGATGCGGCCGTTCTCGTCGTAATAAATGCCCACGCCCAGGTTGACCTTGTTCGGGCGGCTGTCGGCGTTGTAGGCCTCGGTCAGGCCCAGGATGGGGTCGCCAGGAACCTGTTCTACATGTGCAAAGAAGGACACGGCAGTACTCGTTGGAAGACGGAAAAAAGTGGGTGCTTTCGGTGCTGGGCCGATGTGGCGCGGCCAAACCGCTTCATCGTAACAGGGCCGGAGCGGCAAGGTGGCAGGCTTTTTCCCATACGTAGGGGTGCGGTTCGGGTATGGAGCGAGCAGAATAGGCGGATGCCCAGATTCACTTCCCTTTACGTGGTGTGCGCCTTGATGGCCGGCACGACGATCCATCCGGCTCGCGCCGCCGCTGCAGCCGCTGCCACCACCATCACTTTGCCCGCCGTCCAGGTCGATGCGGCGCGGGTGCGCGGCGTGGACGACTTCGAGCTGCCGGCCTCGTTCACCACGGTGGAGGTGGGCGATGACCAGAACGGCCGCAGCGCCCAGGTCTCGGAAGTGCTGGACGGCATTCCGGGCGTGGTCGCGCGCGATCGCCAGAACTACGCCCAGGACACCCAGTTGTCGATCCGGGGATTCGGTGCGCGCTCCACCTTCGGCGTGCGCGGCGTGCGCCTGCTGGTGGACGGCATTCCCGCCAGCATGCCCGACGGCCAGGGCCAGCTGTCGCACTTCAACTTGCTCGGGGCCGAGCGCGTGGAGGTGCTGCGCGGGCCTTTCTCGGCGCTGTACGGTAATTCTTCCGGTGGCGTACTCCAGCTGTGGAGCGCTGACGGCCAGCCCGGCGATCCGTGGCGCCTGCGCGCGACCTATGGCAGCTACGACACCGTCAGTACCGGCGCGCAGCTGCGCGGCCAGCAGGGCATCGTCCACTACAACGTGGCCGCCAATCACTTCAGTACGGACGGCTACCGCGACCACAGTCGTGCGCGGCGCGAGTCGGTCAACGCCAAGTTCGGTCTGGACCTTGCCCCGGGCCGCCGGCTGGACCTGGTGTTCAATTACCTGGACGCGCCGCGTGCCCAGGATCCGCTGGGCCTGACCCGCGCGCAGTACCAGGCCGATCCGCACCAGGCCACGGCGGTGGCCTACCAGTACGACACCCGCAAGTCGGTGCGACAGGCGCAGGCCGGCGCGATCTTCACCCAGGAGCTGGATCGGCAGACGTTGCGGCTGATGGCCTACGCCGGCCAGCGCGAGACCGAGCAGTTCCAGTCGATCCCGACCAGCGTCCAGGCCAACCCGCTGCATGCCGGCGGGGTGATCGACCTGGATAGCGACTACGGCGGCGCCGATGCGCGATGGGCCTGGCACGGCGCGTTGCTGGGCCAGCCGTTCGAGCTGACGCTGGGGGCCAATGTCGATCGGCAGAGCCAGCAACGCGCCGGCTACGAGAATTTCGTCGGCGAGGTACTGGGCGTGAAGGGCCAGCTGCGGCGCAGCCAGCGCGACCGGGTCGAGAACGTCGACCAGTTCGCGCAGGGCTGGTGGCAGTGGAGTCCGCGCTGGTCGGCCTTGTTCGGCGTGCGCCACAGCCAGGTGCGTTTCCGCTCGGCCGATCATTACATCGTCGGCCGCAATCCCGACGACAGCGGCAGCCGCGACTATTCGGCCACCACGCCGGTGGCCGGCGTGGTGTTCAAGGCCAGCGACGACCTGCGCCTGCACGTGTCCGCAGGGCGCGGCTTCGAGACCCCGACCTTCAACGAGCTGGGTTATCGCGCCGACGGTGCGGCCGGGCTGGCGCTGGACCTGGCACCGGCGAAGAGCCGCAACTACGAGGTCGGCGCGAAGTGGCGCAACCAGGCGGGCGCGCGGCTGGAACTGGCGCTGTTCCGTACCGACACCGACGACGAGCTGGCAGTGGCCAGCAATACCGGCGGCCGCAGCACCTACCGCAACATTGGCGCGACCCGGCGCCAGGGCGTGGAGGTGAGCTACCTGCAGCCGCTCGGCACCACCCAGCAACTGCAGCTGGCCTATACCTTTGTCGATGCCAGCGTGCGCGAGGGCTACCTGACCTGCGCCAGTAGCGGCTGCGCCACGCCCGATACCCTGGTTGCCAGCGGCTCGCGGCTGCCTGGCGTGCCCCGCCAGCAGCTGTTCGCGCGCTGGCAGTGGCAACCGTTGCAGTGGCAGTTCGCCGTCGAGGCGGTCGCATCGGATGCAACGGGGGTGAACGACCTGGCCACCGCCTCGGCGCCGGGCTATACCGTGTTCAACCTGGAAGCCTCGCGTCGCTGGCAGGTCGCGCATGGCGCGCTGCGGACCTTCGCCCGCATCGACAATGCGCTGGACCGCCG
>JAATFS010000322.1 GCA_015655035.1 Lysobacterales bacterium
GCCCCAGCGTGATGACGATGAGCAAACCCATCACCATCGAGAACTTCTTCAGGAATTCGAGATCGTAATTCCGCACGCGGGCGCACTCCTGGCTGTTGGTCCGGGACCTTCGCTACGCGGCGGAGTATAGATCACAGTTTCAGCCCGCCTGCGGGCCTGCATCAGGATTTTCCAGGCACGCCATGAAGCAGCGCGTGGTGCCTGCGGTTTGGCACCGAGCGGCTGGCGTGGACACCGGGTTTTGCCGCATTGCGGCATGCCGGCGCGTTTCGCTCGCGCAGACAAAATGAGTATCATTCCCAGTTAATCGCCCAAGCGATCGATTGCCGCGCACCCGGATGCCGCGCTCGCCCACGCACTGCTGTTCTCCCGATGAGGTGATCCTGTGAAAACGCTGCTGCTGTCCTGCCTGGCCCTGTCGTGCCTGAGCCTGTCCGCCCAGGCCCATGAAATCTGGATCGAACGCGATGCCTCCGGTCCGGTGCAGATCTATTTCGGCGAACCGGCGCAGGACGCCCCTGCTCATGGCGATGACGAGATCAAGCGCGTGGTCAGCCCCAAGGTGTTCGGAAGCACCGCCAGCGCCGGCAAGGTGCAGCGCAACGGTGGCCATCTGCAGGCGCCGTTACGTGGCGATGGCGATGCCTGGCTGTTCGACGACAAGGTGTTCGAGCCCTGGAAAGGCGAGAACGGGCAGTACGAGAGCGTGACCTACTACGCGCGCGCCGGCCGCAGCAGCACGGCCGCACGCCTCGATTTCGAGCTGGTGCCACAGCAGGCGGACAGCGCCGCGCTGACCGTGCTGTACCGGAACAAGCCGCTGGCCGATGCTGAAGTGACCGTCATCGACCCGCAGAAGTGGCAGAAGCAACTCACCTCCGATGCCAAGGGCCAGCTGACGCTGCCGGCGCTGCGGCCCGGGCGCCATATCGTGGTGGTCAGCCACAAGGAGCCGGTGCAGCGGCAGATCGGCGGCCAGTCGGTGGCACTGATGCATCACATCAGCACGCTGACCTTCGTCGCCAAGTAAGCGCCGACGCGCTATCGCTGCCCCTTCCTTCGTTCCCGGTCAACGCCTTACCCATGAACTTGCCCTCCGCTTCTTCGCTCGAAAAAGGCGCCAAGCCGGTATCCCCGCCCTGGTACCGGCGTCCATGGGCAGGTGTGCTGTCGCGTACTTGCGCGGCGATGCTGGGCGGCTATGCCCTGGCCAGCGCCACCACCGTGCTGCTGTCGATCGCGCTGCCGATGGCACCCAGCGAAGCAGTGCTGACCGCGATGATGAGCGGCATCGTGGTGTGCGCCTGCTCGGCGCTGTGGGCCTTTGCCAGCGCCAGCGCGTGGAAGGCCTGGCTCGGCATCGCCGGGCCGGCGCTGCTGATGTTCGGAATCGTCGCGCTGCTGCAGCGGAGCGCGGCATGAGAGAAATGCAGGGCAGTTGCTCTTCATGGCGCAGCCTCCGGCAAGGTAGCGCACAGGGATGTGCGCCATGGGAAAAACAGCAGGACAGCTGTTTTTCACGGCGTAGCCGCCCGCAGGGTGGCGCACAGGGATGTGCGCCATGAAACAGGGTTTCCGCCAATCAATGGCGTGGCTGCACACCTGGACCGGGCTATTGGTCGGCTGGCTGTTGCTGCTGATCTTCATGGGCGGCACTGCCAGCTACTACCGCGACGAGATCACCCGCTGGATGCGCCCGGAGCTGCCCACCACCACGGTCAGCACCGACACCGCGCTGCGCAGCGCCGAACGCTATCTGCAAACCCATGCGGCCGATGCACAGAGCTGGACCATCACCCTGCCGAACGCGCGCCAGCCGGTACTGACCATGTACTGGCTCAATCCCGCCCCGGCCTCGGGCCAGCCGGTCAGCCGCCGCGAGATGTACGGAAACGCCACGATCGATCCGGCCACCGGCGGCGACATCGCCGCGCGCGAAACCCGTGGCGGCGACTTTTTCTACCGCCTACACTTCGACCTGCACTACCTGCCGGCGATCTGGGCACGCTATATCGTGGGCTTCTGCGCAATGTTCATGCTGGTGGCGATCATCAGCGGCGTGATCACCCACAAGCGTATCTTCAAGGACTTCTTCACCTTCCGGCCGGGCAAGGGCCTGCGCTCATGGCTGGACTTCCACAACGTGAGCGCGGTGCTGGCGCTGCCGTACCACGCGATGATCACCTATACCGGCGTGGTCACGTTGATGTTCATGTACCTGCCGTGGGGCATCAAGACGGTCTATCCCGACGATGAAATGCGCTTCTACGACGAAGCGGCCAATCGCGTTGCCGATACCCGCAGCGCTGCCGGCGTACCGGCCCACATGCTGCCGCTGGCCGAGCTGGTGCAGCGCGCGCAGCAGCAATGGAAGGGCGCCGCGACCGCCAGCGTGACGGTCTACCATCCCAACGACGCCAACGCGTCGGTGGGAGTGAGCCAGCGCGCGGACTCGCTATCGATCGATGCACCGTCGGTCCTGTTCGACGCCATAGACGGTCGCCTGCTCCAGCGCAGCGGCGAGCCCGGTGGCGCCAGTGAGACCCGTGGCGTGATGTACGGGCTGCATATTGCGCGCTTTGCTACGCCTTTCCTGCGCGTGCTGTTCTTCGGCTCCGGATTGCTGGGTTGCCTGATGGTGGCCAGCGGCGTGGTGCTGTGGGCGGTGAAGGAACGACCCAAGCACCAGAAGTCGGGCAAGATCGGTTTCGGGCTACGCCTGGTCGACTCGCTCAACATCGGCGCGGTGGCTGGCTTGCCGATCGCGTTCGCCACGTTCTTCTGGGCCAACCGGCTGGTGCCGGTGGGGATCGAGGGACGCATCGACGCAGAGGAAAATACCTTCTTCTATGCCTGGGCTGCCGCATTGCTGGCCGCGTTCATGTGGCCCAAGCGGCCGATGTGGGCATGGCAGTTGTATACGGGTGCGCTGCTGTTCGTCGGCATTCCGGTGGTCAATGCCCTGACCACGCAGATCCATCTGGGGGTGACCTTGCCGGCCGGCAACTGGGCCTTGGCCGGGGTCGATCTGGTGTGCCTGGGACTGGGCCTGTGCCTGGCCGTGGCTGGGTGGCGAATGCAGCATTGGCAGCCGCCGCTGTCGGCGGCCGAGCGGCGTGCGCGGCAACTGGCTGCGGCCAAGCCGGCGGCGCCTGCTTCGCCGGTGCCGGCGCAGGGGAACGCAGGATGACGTTGTTTGCCATCGCACTGGCGTTCTCTGGCTTTACCGCGTTGTGTCTGGCGATGGAGAAGCATCAGTTGGAGCTATACGGCAAGGACAAGGCCAGTCCAGCGCGTATGCGGGCGTGGCGCATTGCCGGGTGGGTGTTGCTGACGGTGGCGTTTGCGCTTTGTGTGGTGGCGGGTGGCTGGGCGATAGGACCGGTCATGTGGTTGGGGGCGTTGACTGCGGGTGCGGTGGTGGTGGCGCTGTGGTTGCTGCCGTATCGGCCGAATGTGTTGCTGCCGGCGGCGGTGGGGGCGCCGGTGGTGGCGGGAGTGCTTTGGCTGGTGTCTTAGATGTTTCGTTGTTGTTTGGAATGGCGGGATGCTTTGAAAGCTGCCGCCGTGCTGGAGGCTGAGTGCTGTGGGTGAGGATTTGGTTGCGATGCTTTTTTTGGCTTTTTGAGCTGTAGTAGCAGCAAGATCAAGATCAAGCGCTTTCGCGCCTGTCACTTTTTTTGTCAAAAGTAACCAAAAGCGCCTGCGCCCGACGCGCTCACGCGAGCCGGTGCGGTGAAGCCGCACCTGTCCCCTGCGCTGCTCGGCGGAAGTGGCACTTATCCCATTTCCGGGACGGCGCCCAAACTCACTTCGTTCAAACACGGCGCCTCTTCGGCCACCTCCACCTGCGGTGCTCGGCTCGCTTTGAGGGCGAGGCAGATCAAGGTCGACATCTGGGCAAGGGCAACTGCAATGGATCAGGGTCGTTCTGAGGACGGGCCCTACCTGGCCGGTTCTGCGCCTATTGCGCGTAGGCAGAAGCTGCAGATCGACTCGACCAGGCGTTCACTGTCGCGGGGGTTACTACGGGTGGGGGCGATCGGTCCCACCAATGCTTCAGTGAATGCGCCGACCAGGCAGGCGGCGGCGGCGTCCAGGTCTTGTGCGGGAAATTCTCCGGCTGCTACGCCTTCGGCCAGGAAGGCGCGGAATACGTCGCCAAATAGTCGCCGGCAACGGATACGTTCGGCGTCCACTTCCGGCTCGACCGGTTCGGCGATGAAGGCATAGGCCAGGCCCGGGCCGGCCAGGGCGCGCCGCACGAACGATTCCAATGCCCGGCGCAGGCGCTGCGTGGCCGGTGACGGGACGGCCGCGATGTCGCGCAGGATCGCGATCTCGTGGCTCACCGCCGCGTTGAGTACCTCGACGAATAGCTCGGCCTTGGAGGGAAAGTGCCGGTAGATCTGCCCGGTCGATACCCCCGCGGCAGCGGCGACTGCTGTCACCGGCGCGTTGCGGTAACCGCCAGCGGCGATCAGGCCACGGGCCGCCAGCAGGATGCGCTCGCGGTTGCGCGCCAGCCGTTCTTCCATCAGTGCGGAACGTTTGTACGCCATGGAGTGATTCTATATTCAATTTTTGAATTTGTGTTCACTTTTTAGCCGAAGCCGGCTAGGCTGTTGCAAACGTCGTGCGGCGGCCCTGCCCGCCTCCCCCTCCCCGGCGCGTCCCCGTCCACTAGCGGAGCCGCTGCATGCACGTGCCATCCCTGAACTTCGACCTGGGCGAAGACATCGACCTGCTGCGCGAAAGCGTGGCCACCTTCGCCGCGCGCACAATCGCGCCGTTGGCCGCGCAGGCCGATCACGACAATGTATTCCCGGCCACGCTCTGGCGCCCGCTCGGCGAACAAGGACTGCTGGGCCTGACGGTCGAGGAGGACTACGGCGGCAGCGGCATGGGTTATCTCGCGCATGTAGTGGCGATGGAAGAGATCTCGCGCGCTTCGGGTGCGATCGGGCTGTCCTACGGCGCGCATTCGAACCTGTGCCTCAACCAGCTGCGCAAGAATGCCAACGCTGTGCAGAAGCGCCGGTACCTGCCGCGCCTGTGCAGCGGCGAGTTCGTCGGCGCGCTGGCGATGAGCGAGCCGGGCGCGGGATCGGACGTGGTGTCGATGAAACTGCGTGCCGACGCGCGCGGCGACCACTATCTGCTCAACGGCAACAAGATGTGGATCACCAACGGCCCGGATGCCGATGTGCTGATCGTCTATGCCAAGACCAACCGTTCCGCAGGGGCGCGCGGCATCACCGCCTTCATCGTCGAAAAAGGCATGCGCGGCTTTTCCACCGCACAGAAACTCGACAAGCTCGGCATGCGTGGTTCCAACACCTGCGAACTGGTGTTCGAGGACTGCGAGGTGCCGGCCGACAATGTGTTGGGCGAGGTCGGCAGTGGGGTGCGCGTATTGATGTCCGGCCTGGACTACGAGCGGGTGGTGTTGTCCGGTGGTCCACTCGGGCTGATGGCTGCCGCGATGGACGTGGTGCTGCCCTATGTGCACGAGCGCCAGCAGTTCGGTGCGGCGATCGGCAGCTTCCAGTTGATCCAGGCCAAGCTGGCGGACATGTATGTCGGCCTCAATGCCTGCCGCGCCTATGTCTATGCGGTCGCGCGCGCCTGCGACCAGGGCCGCACCACCCGCCAGGACGCCGCCGGCGCCATCCTCTATGCAGCGGAGAAGGCCACCTGGCTGACCGGCCAGGCGATCCAGATCCTCGGCGGCAACGGCTATATCAGCGACTACCCGACCGGCCGCCTGTGGCGCGACGCCAAGTTGTACGAAATCGGCGCAGGCACCTCGGAGATCCGCCGCATGCTGATCGGCCGCGAACTGTTCGAGCAGACCCGGTGAGCGCGCTCCAGACCCAGTTGCAGGTGGAGGGCGAAACCTTCGCCGCCAATGCCGAGGCCATGCAGGCGCTGGTCGACGACCTGCGCATCACCCTGGCACGCACCGCGCTCGGCGGAAGCCTGACCGCGCGCGCAAAACACCAGGCGCGCGGCAAGCTGCTGGTGCGCGACCGCATCGACGCACTGCTCGATCCCGGCACTGCGTTTCTCGAAATTGCACCGCTCGCCGCGCACGGCATGTACCAGGATCAGGTTCCGGGCGCCGGGGTGGTCGCCGGCATCGGCCGGGTCAGCGGCGTGGACTGCGTGATCGTGGCCAACGACGCGACCGTCAAGGGCGGTACCTATTACCCGCTGACGGTAAAAAAGCATCTGCGCGCGCAGGAGATCGCACAACAGAATCGCTTGCCCTGCATCTATCTGGTCGATTCCGGCGGTGCCTTCCTGCCATTGCAGGACGAGGTGTTCCCCGACCGCGACCATTTCGGCCGCATTTTCTACAACCAGGCCAATCTGTCGGCCCAAGGCATCCCGCAGATCGCCTGCGTGATGGGCTCATGCACCGCGGGCGGCGCCTACGTACCGGCAATGAGCGATGAGACCGTGATCGTGCGCGAGCAGGGCACGATCTTCCTCGGAGGACCGCCGCTGGTGAAAGCGGCCACGGGCGAAATCGTCAGCGCCGAGGACCTGGGCGGCGCCGACGTGCATACCCGCATCTCCGGGGTGGCCGACCATTACGCCGACAACGAACTCCAGGCGCTGGCGCGCGTGCGCGCCTGCATCGCCCGCCTCAACTGGCGCAAGCCTGCCTGCACGCTGGCGCTGCGCGAACCGGAACCACCGCTGTACCCGCCAGAAGAGCTATATGGCGTGATCCCGACCGATACCCGCAAGCCTTACGACGTGCGCGAGGTGATCGCACGGCTGGTCGATGGCTCGCATTTCGATGAATTCAAACCGCGTTATGGCAGCACCCTGGTGACCGGCTTTGCCTATCTGCACGGCTACCCGGTCGGCATCATCGCCAACAACGGCATCCTGTTTTCCGAATCCGCGCTCAAGGGCGCGCACTTCATCGAGCTATGCACGCAGCGCGGCATTGCACTGGTGTTCCTGCAGAACATCACCGGCTTCATGGTCGGCCGCAAGTACGAACACGGCGGCATCGCCAAGGACGGCGCCAAGCTGGTGATGGCGGTGGCCTGCGCCAAGGTACCCAAGTTCACCGTGGTCATCGGCGGCTCGTTCGGTGCCGGCAACTACGGGATGTGCGGCCGCGCCTATTCGCCGAACTTCCTGTGGATGTGGCCGAACGCGCGCATCGGCGTGATGGGCGGCGATCAAGCCGCCAGTGTATTGGCCACGGTGCGGCGCGACGGCATCGAAGCCAGCGGCGGCGAGTGGCCGGCCGAGGACGAGGCCGCGTTCAAGGCACCGATCCGCGACCAGTTCGAGCGCCAGGGTCATCCGTACTACGCCAGTGCGCGCCTCTGGGACGATGGCGTGATCGACCCGGTGGATACGCGGCGGGTACTGGGACTGGCGTTGTCGGCATCGCTCAATGCGCCGGTCGAACCGACTCGATTCGGGGTATTCCGAATGTGAGCGTGGCGATGCGAACGCCCCGCGAAAGCGCAGGCAAGACGCTATTGCTGTTGCCGTTGGCTTTTGACTTGCCGGGTCCGTTCCGAAGCAGCGGATCCGGCAGGTCAAAAGCTCGAAGCAACAGCAACAGCAACAGCAACTGCCACGGCAAGGCAAGGCAAGGCAAGGCAAGGCAACACTCTGCAAACAGAACTCATTCCTGGCACAACCGGACCTGCACATGGCGACCTCCCCGGCCCCGATATTCGACAAGATCCTCATCGCCAACCGCGGCGAAATCGCTTGCCGCGTGATCACCACCTGCCGCCGACTCGGCATCGCCACCGTCGCGGTGTATTCCGATGCCGACCGCAACGCCCGCCATGTCCGCATGGCCGACGAGGCTCTGCGGATCGGCGCGGCGCCCGCGCAGGACAGCTACCTGCGCGGCGATACCCTCCTCGCCGCCGCGCAGGCGAGCGGTGCGCAAGCGATCCATCCCGGCTACGGATTCCTGTCCGAGAACCCCGAGTTCGCCGAAGCGTGCGTCGGAGCCGGTCTGGTCTTCATCGGGCCGCCAGCGGCGGCGATCCGTGCGATGGGCGACAAGAGCGCGGCCAAGGCGCTGATGCAGCAGGCCGGCGTGCCACTGACACCGGGCTACCACGGCCCGCAACAGGCGTCGGCCTTCCTGCACGCGCAAGCCGATGCGATTGGCTATCCGGTGTTGATCAAGGCCAGCGCCGGTGGCGGCGGCAAGGGCATGCGCAAGGTCGAGGCCAGCGGTGAGTTCCAGGCCGCGCTGGCCAGCTGCCAGCGCGAGGCGCAATCAGCGTTTGGCAACCAGCACGTACTGATCGAGAAATACATCGAGCGCCCGCGGCATATAGAAATCCAAGTCTTCGGCGACATGCAAGGCGAGATCGTGCATCTGTTCGAGCGCGACTGCTCGGTGCAGCGCCGCCACCAGAAGGTCTTGGAGGAAGCCCCCGCACCCGGCATGAGCACCGAGCGCCGTGCGGCGATGGGCAAGGCGGCGGTGGAAGCCGCGCGCGCAGTGGGCTACGTCGGTGCCGGCACCGTGGAATTCATCGTCGGTCCGCGAGGCGATTTCTACTTCATGGAAATGAACACGCGCTTGCAGGTCGAGCATCCGGTCACCGAGATGATCACCGGCGCCGACCTGGTGGAATGGCAGCTGCGGGTCGCTGCGGGCCAGGCGCTGCCGCTGCGGCAGCACGCTCTGGCTATCCGTGGCCACGCGATCGAGGCGCGGCTGTACGCCGAAGATGCCGATCGCGGCTTCCTGCCTTCCACCGGTCGCTTGCGCCATCTACGCCTGCCGCAACCCACGCCGCAGGTGCGTGTCGATACCGGCGTCGAAATGGGAGACCAGATCACGCCGTACTACGATCCGATGATCGCCAAGCTGATCGTCTGGGGTAGCGACCGTGACGAAGCGTTGCACCACATGCGCCACGCGCTTGCCCAATGCGAGGCCGTGGGCGTCACTACCAACGCGGCATTCCTGCGCCGCCTGCTCGGCACTGTCGCGTTCACCGACGCCGACCTGGATACGGCGTTGATCGAGCGCGAACACGCCGCATTGTTCGAGCGTAATGCCACACCCGACGATGCGAGCTGGTGCATGGCCGCCGCCGCGTTCGCGCAACGCCCGGTCGGCGTAGCCGAAGACCTTGCCGACCCCTGGTCGCCCTGGGCCGAGCGCGATGCCTGGCGGCTCGGCGGGCATGCCACGCGCCTGCTGGAGATCGAATGCAACGGCCAGCGTCGGCGTCTCGGCGCGCAATGGCGGGCATCGGGCTGGCGAATAACGCTCGATGAGGTCGAGCATGCCGTGAGGGTTCAGCGCAGCGAGACCGAACTGCGGGCGGACGTGGACGGGCATCAACGCCGATTGCGCGCGATCGATGACGGGCACGCGCTGTACCTGTTCGACGGCAACGCCGACCTGCGTTTCGCGCTGCACGATCCGGTGGTCGAAGCCGATCAGCCCGCGCCGGAGGCCGGCGACCTGGTCGCGCCCATGCCCGGCCGCATCGTGTCGCTGGCGGTCGCGCCCGGCACCCGCGTCACGCGCGGACAACCCCTGCTGGTGATGGAAGCGATGAAGATGGAGCACGCCCTGCATGCGCCGGCCGACGGCATCGTGCGGCGCTATCCGGTGCGTGAAGGCGCATTGGTGGCCGAAGGCGCGATGTTGGTCGACTTCGAATCCGATCCCGGCGAGTTACCGCCGCAACCGGTATGACCAAAGGCACGTACACCCCGTCTGCGTTCCACTTAACGTAGAAATGCAACGTCTACGCTCGCCGATGATTCAAGGAGGATTCCATGCAACGTCCGCTCCTCGCTTCCAGCCTGGCGCTCGCGCTTGGCGCGTTTTGCACTACGTCGGCCACCGCTGCCAGCGGCGGGCAGATTCCTGCCGTTGAACCAACCGAGCTGATTGCCCGCGATGCGCTGTTCGGCAATCCCGAACGCGCCAGCGTGCGCATCAGCCCGGACGGCAACTACCTCAGCTGGGTAGCCCCCTACAACGGCGTGCTGAATGTGTGGGTCGCACCTGCCAATGATCCCGCGCGCGCCAAGGTAGTGACCCGCGACACAGCACGCGGCATCCGCGACTATTTCTGGTCCTACCAGGCGGACACGTTGCTGTACCTGCGCGATACCGGCGGCGACGAGAACTTTCACCTGTTCGCCATCCACCTGGCCGATGGCAGCAGCAAGGACCTGACCCCGTTCGATAAAACCACCGCACGTGTCTACGGCATCAGCGACCGGCACCCGGAATCGATCGTGCTTGGCATCAACGACCGCGACCCGAAATGGCACGACCTCTATCGCGTGGACCTGGCTTCCGGCCAGCGGACCCTGCTGCACCGGAACGACGACCGCATCGGCAGCTACCAACTCGATGGCGACTACCGGCTTCGCTACGCCACCCGCGCCACCGACGATGGCGGCCAGGAACTGCTCGCGGCCGATGGCAAGGGCTGGAAACAACTGGAGCGCATCCCGTTCGAGGATGCGCTGACCACCGAGGTGGCCGGGCTCAGCGACGACGGCGCGACGCTATACCTGCTCGACTCGCGCAACCGCGATACCTCCGCGCTCTACGCCATCGACACCGCCAGCAATGCCCGCACGCTGTTGCTGGAAGACAAGCGCGCCGACATCAGCGATACCTTGCTCGCCCCCGACACCGGCGTGGTGCAGGCAGCCTCTGTCAATTACCTGCGCGAGGAATGGAAAGTCCTCGATCAACGCATCGCCGCCGATTTCCAGAAACTGAAATCCCTCGGCAACGGCGATGCCTCGGTCACCGCGCGCACCCTCGACGACGCCACCTGGATCGTGGCGTATTCGGCCGCCGAAACGCCGCTGAGCTACTACCGCTACGACCGCCACGGCGACGGCAAGCTGACCAAGCTGTTCTCGGCGCGTCCGGCGCTGGAGGGCAAGCCACTGGCACCGATGTGGCCGCAGGAGATTCCCTCGCGCGATGGACTGAAACTGGTCAGCTATCTCACCTTGCCGGAGGGCGCCGACCGCGACCACGACGGCAAGGCCGACAAGCCGCTGCCACTGGTGCTGTTCGTCCACGGCGGTCCATGGGCGCGCGACAGCTACGGCTATGGCAGCTACGAGCAATGGCTGGCCAATCGCGGCTATGCGGTGCTGTCGGTGAACTACCGCGGCTCTACCGGCTTCGGCAAGGCCTTTACCAACGCCGGCAATGGCGAATGGGCAGGCAAGATGCACGACGACCTGCTCGATGCCGTGCAATGGGCAGTGAAAACCAACGTCACCCGCGCCGACGAGGTCGCGATCATGGGCGGCAGCTACGGCGGCTATGCCACCCTGGTCGGGCTGAGCTTCACCCCGGACACCTTCAAGTGCGGCGTGGATATCGTCGGGCCTTCCAATCTCAACACCTTGCTTGGCACCGTGCCGCCGTACTGGGCCAGCTTCTACCAGCAGCTCACCCGGCGCATGGGCGACCCCGCCACTGCAATCGGCAAGCAGTGGCTGAGTGCGCGCTCGCCGCTCACGCGCGCCGATCGCATCCGCAAGCCACTGCTGATCGGCCAGGGCGCCAACGACCCGCGCGTGAAGCAGGACGAGAGCGACCAGATCGTCAACGCGATGAAGGCCAAGCAGATCCCGGTCACCTACGTGTTGTTCCCGGACGAAGGCCATGGTTTCAAGCGCCCGGAAAACAGCAAGGCCTTCAACGCCGTGGCCGAAGGTTTCCTGGGCCAGTGCCTGGGCGGGCGAGTGCAGCCGATCGGGCAGGACTTCGACGGTTCCAGCATCAGCGTCCCGGAAGGTGCCGACAAGGTGCCCGGATTGGGCGAGGCATTGAAGACCCACACGCAGGCAGTACGCCAATGATTCGGGGATGCGCGCCCCCTGCTCCCGCGCAACGTGGGAAAGGGGGCAGAAGGACGGATAACGGCATCGCATCCGGCGATGCCGGTGCATAAGCTCATGCGCTGGCACCTACCTGCCGCCGGCTCCGCTCGGCTAGCATCGCGCTATCGTCCTGGAGGAGATAGCCGTGCGTCTGCCGTTCCTGTTGACTCGCTCACTGCTGCTTGCCAGCGCGCTCGCCGCACTCCCGGCGCTGGCCGCCGAGACCGCGTCCTCCGACCTCGGCCTATGGCAGGTCTATAACGAGCATCTGCGCCAGGCGAAATACATCGACCTGACCCACGCGTTCTCACCCACTCAGCCGGTATGGCCCGGCTTCGCGCCAGCCAGGTTCAAGCCGGCCGTCGCCGGCAAGGAACTGCCGGGCTACGCCCAGCCCGGCGAGGAGTTCAGCTACGACAAGCACGGCTTCGTCGCGACCGCCTACGAGCTGACCACCGACCAGTACGGCACCCAGCTCGATCCACCCGCGCACTGGAACCCCAAGGGCGCCACCATCAGCGACCTGCCGGCAACCTACACGCTGCGTCCACTGGTGGTGATCGACATCCACGACCAGGTCGCTCGCGACCCCGGCTACCACGCGACCGTTGCCGACATCCAGGCCTGGGAAAAGCAGCACGGCCCGATCCCGGCTGGCTCGGTGGTGATGATCCGCTCGGATTGGTACAAGCGCTGGGACCAGCCGCAACGCTTCGTCGACAAACCGTTCCCGGGCATTACCCTGGATGCGCTGAAGTTCCTGCACCTGCAACGCCATATCCTGTTCCACGGCCACGAGCCGCTGGACACCGATGCCACCGACACGCTCGAAGGCGAACACTGGCTGCTGCACCACAACTACGCCCAGGCCGAAGGCGTGGCCAACCTCGACCAGGTACCGGAAGCCGGCGCACTGATCGCGATCGGTTATGCCAAGCCCGAAGGCGGCACCGGCGGCTTCGCCCGCTATGTCGCCATCGCACCGCCCAGCTGGCCGCACGGCGTATCGGTGGACCAGGCACCTGGCGCGCCGCTGCCGGAACAGACCGCACCGTTGCGGCGGGACAAGGACGGGGTGATGCGCGTTCCGGCGTCGCCCTGAGCGGACGCTGCCGCAGGCTGTCTGGCTGCGCCGTTGCTCAGCCGTGCCAGGCACCCGCGCTGGACTTGCGCATCCGCCCGGCAGGATCGAACTCCGCTGTCTGCATCCGCGCGGCGCGCCAGCCGAACCCGCAAACAGCCAGCGGCCCTTCCTGCAGCGGGTCCATGCCCAGCGCGCGCTCGATATCCACCTCGTTGATCGCCGAGGTGACGAACGCGCCGAGGCCACTTTCTGTGGCACAGGTGTACAACAGTTGCGACAGGTGCCCGGCATCGAGAATCAGCGCACGATAGGCCTTGGGGTGGTTGCGGTACTTCCAGAAGCTGCGCGCATAGCGCGGCGCCAGTACCACCTGCACGGGCGCATCGGCGAACCAGTGCTGGCCGGCCAGCGCGCGCCGCGCGAACACGTCCAATGGTTCCTCCAGCGCAGGCAACGGCTCCAACGCATGGTCGAGTGGGTGGTAGTGGTACAGACCGGCGGCGAGCCCTTCGACGTTGCGCACCAGCAGATAAGCGGCAGTGGCATGCAGGCCACCCCCAGAGGGTGCGTTCTTCTTCAGGAACACCGCGTCGTCCTGCACCACCGCGGTTGCTTGCGCCGCGAATACGCGCTGCATCAGCTGTGCCAGCAACGGCAGCGGCACGGCGCGTTCGGTATCGAAGTTGCGGCAGGTGGTCCGCGCCGCCAACAGCGCATCGAATGCGTCCTCGGGCACGCGCGGCAACGGCAGACGTTGCCGCTCCGGTACCCGCGCCAGCACTTCCGCCGGCGGTGCGCCCAGCTTTTCGCACAGGTCTTTTGCCGAGGTCGTACCGCTGGCCTGCATCGCCGCCACGCTGTCTATGCCCTGCCAGCGGCCGAAACGATGCATCAGCGCCGCAGGTCCCCACCAATGCGTGGCACGGATCGCCTCATCGCGCTCGGCATGGATCGACGAGCGCGCGTCGTCGCCTATCAACAGGCCGGCATCCAGCAGCCACTCGATGACCGGCTGCCAGTCATCGGCGAGCGTCGTGCGCTCCACCCACTGCGCCGGCCCCACGAGGCCGAGCAATTGGCGCGCGGCCTCGTCGATCTCGATTTCCGCTTCCAGGTGAGGCGCAAGCGCCAGCCAGCGCCGTTGCCGGCGCACGCCATTGCCGCCCGACAGCAACGAACCCAAGTGGAAGCCTGCGTCTTCGCGGGGCTCCAGGAAGACCACGGCGCAGCGGCGAACATGCATGGGGCGGCAAACCTCTGTCCATTCGGACATGCATTGTGCAAACATCATCCACGCACTGCCTGGCGCCCGTCCTTCCCGCCCCCCTGGAGATGTCGATATGAGCACTGGAGCCCGCGACGCAACACCCCACCCCCCGTTCCCTCCCCAGGCGGCCGATCGATTACTCGATCTTTTGAGTACGGACGATGCCTTTCGTGGCCTGTTCACCGACAATCCGACCGCGGCGCTATTGCAGATTGGATTGAGCCAGCCGGCTGTGGAAGCCGCATTGAGGGAAAGTTCCTGCATTAAAGTGCACGTGCTTGCCAGCAAGCAGGAAATCGCCGCGGCCCGGGCCGAAATCAAGGAGCAGTTGATTGGAATCGGGAGTCATATCCATGTGCACTGTTTCGAGACAGGCCATGCCGGCCACGGGATCTGACCGTTGTTGATGTGGCAGCCGACA
>JAATFS010000463.1 GCA_015655035.1 Lysobacterales bacterium
GAGCGGCGGAATCAGGCGTTGTCGCCGCGCAGCGCGCGTACCTGGGTTTCCAGTGCGGCGGCGGTGGTTTCGCCCAACGGTTGCGCGGCAGTGGCGGCTACCTCGGCGTGGGCGCGGAAGCGGCGCGGTACGCGCATGCGGCCCAGGCGCGAGTCTCGGCGGCTCCACATGCTGCTCCACATGCCACGCAGTGCCATTGGCACGACCGGTACCTGTCGCCGTGCCAGGATCTTTTCCACTCCCGACTTGAACGGCGCGATCGTGCCATCGCGGGTGAGTGTGCCCTCGGGGAAGATGCACACCAGTTCGCCGTCGGCCAGCGCGGCGTCGATGTCGTCGAATGCGCGCTGCATCAGCGTCGGGTCCTCGCGCGCGCCGGCGATCGGGATGGCCTTGGCGGTGCGGAAGATCCAGCTCATCACCGGGATCTGGAAGATCTTGTAGTACATGACGAAGCGGACCGGGCGCGGAATCGCCGCCGACAGGATCAATGCGTCCATGTAGCTGACGTGGTTGCAGACGATCAGTGCGGCGCCTTGGTCGGGTACATGCTGTTCGATGCCATGCAGGCGCAGCCGGTAGAGCACGCGCACCAGCAGCCAGCTGAGGAAGCGCATCAGGAACTCGGGCACGATGCTGAAGATCCAGATCGCCACCGCCGCATTGGCGATGGCCAGTGCCAGGAACACCTGCGGGATGCTCCAGCCCAGGAAACGCTGCACCACGATGCCGATCACGGCGGCGCTGACGATGAACAGCGAGTTCTGGATGTTCAGCCCGGCGATGACGCGCGAAAGTTCGGCGCGGGGGGTGCGGCTCTGGATCAGCGCGAATAGCGGCACCACGAAGAAACCGGTGAACACGCCGATGCCGACCAGGTCGAGCACGATCCGCCAACTGCCGGGCTGCGACAGGAACTGGCCGATGTCCAGGCCCGCAAGCAGCGCTTGGCCTGGACGGGCGAAGTACAGGTCGAGCATGAAGGCGCTGACGCCGAAGGCGCCCAGCGGTACCAGGCCGATTTCCACGGTGCGCCCTGACAGTTTCTCGCACAGCAGTGAGCCGGTGCCGGTGCCGATCGAGAACAGCGCCAGGGCGAACACGTACAACTCCTGGCGGCCACCCAGGTTGACCTCGGCGTAGGTCGGCAGCTGTGCGGTCAGCACGGTGCCGATGAACCAGAACCACGAAACCCCGAGGATGGCGTTGCGCACCGCCGGCGTGCGCCGGGTGAGTTGCATGATCGCGCGCGATTCCGGGATCGGGTTCCAGTTGATCTTCAGTTCCGGTGCGCCGGCATCGACCCTGGGCACCTGCCGCGCCACGAGGTTGCCGGCCACGGCGATGACGATCACGGCGGTGGCGGCGGCGATCGGGCCATGGCTGCCGGCAAGCTGGAAGATCAGTCCGCCGAAGATCATGCCGAACAGGATCGAGATCGAGGTGCCCATCTCGACCAGGCCGTTGCCGCCGGTGAGTTCCTCGGGCTTGAGCACCGAAGGCAGGATCGAATACTTCACCGGGCCGAACAGCGTCGATTGCAGGCCGGTGCAGAACAGCGCCACCAGCAGCACGGCCATGTTCTCGGTCAGGAAGCCCACCGCCGCCAGCGACATGATCGCGATCTCCATGGTGGTGGTGATCACGATCAGCTTCTGCTTTTCCAGCTTCTCGGCGATCTGGCCGGCGATGGCGGAAAACAGGAAGTACGGCAGGATGAACAGCGCTGGCGCCAGGTTGGTGTAGAGCGTGCGCTGGGCGTCGTCGATACCCAGGTAGAACAGCAGGCCGATGATGGCCTGGCGGTAGACGTTGTCGTTGAAGGCGCCCAGCGCCTGGACCGTGAAGAACGGCAGGAAGCGGCGTTGTTTCAGCAGGGCGAATTGACTGTGGCCGGACATGCAGGCTCCTTTGCGAACGCGCGCAGCCTAGCAGGTTCCTCGCTGGCATTCGGTAGAGCGTGTGTGCTGCGCGAAGGGCTGCACTACCGGCATGCGGCAGGGCGATGAAGGCGTGGATTGCCGCTCATCGCGACGCTGAACGGACGCGGGCCATCGCAGTATCCGCCGCTGGAGGGGCATCGGTAGGCACGATGCATTGGAATGATTGTGGAGAAAGGCCCAGACTTGCCGGCCTTCTTCCTGGTCTCCTTCACTCCATGTCTTCGCATCCTCCTCTTCGTCGCGGGCTGGTGCTGCTGATGGCGCTGGCCACGGGCCTGGCGGTGGCCAGCAACTACTACGCGCAGCCGCTGTTGCAGACCCTGGCACAGGCGTTCGCGATCGACGTGCGCAGTGCCGGTGCGGTGGTCACCGTGGCGCAGTTGGCATATGCGGCCGGGTTGCTGTTGCTGGTGCCGCTGGGTGACCGTCTGGAGCGGCGGGGGCTGATCGTGGGCCTGTATTCGCTCAGTGCGGTGGGATTGCTGGTCAGTGCGATGTCGGGCAGCTTCACATGGTTGCTGCTGGGCACCTTGATCACCGGCCTGAGTTCGGTGGCTGCGCAGATCCTGGTGCCGTTCGCGGCGACGCTGGCCGCGCCGCAAGAGCGCGGACGGGTGATCGGCACGGTGATGAGCGGCCTGCTGCTGGGCATATTGCTGGCGCGCACCTTGTCCGGCCTGCTCGCCAGCGTGGGCGGTTGGCATACGGTGTACTGGGTGGCCGCCGGGCTGATCCTGCTGGTGTCAGCGTTGCTGTGGCGCGGGTTGCCACGCCATCCGGGCAACCCGCAATTGTCCTATCCGCACCTGATCGGCTCGGTACTGGCGCTGCTGCGCGACAACCCGGTGTTGCGCGCGCGTTCGGTGCTGGGGGGATTGATCTTTGCCTGTTTCAGCCTGTTCTGGACCACGCTGGCGTTCCTGCTGTCCGGTCCGCATTACGGTTACGGCACGGCGGTGATCGGCTTGTTCGGCCTGATCGGCGCGGCCGGTGCGCTGGCGGCGAACCTGTCGGGCAAGTTGTCCGATCGTGGCAACGGGCACTGGGTCACCTGGGGCGGACTGGTGATGCTGTTGCTGTCGTGGGGCCTGCTGGCGGCGGCGCCGTATTCGCTGTGGCTGCTGATCGCCGGGGTGTTGTTGCTGGATGTTGCGGTGCAGGGCGTGCACATCGGCAACCAGAGCGTGATCTATCAATTGGACCCGAAGGCGCGCAATCGCATCACCTCGGCCTACATCACCTGCTATTTCATCGGTGGCGCGATCGGTTCCAGCCTGGGCGCGGCGGCGTATGCGAAGGCTGGCTGGAATGGCGTGGTGGTGAGCGGTGCGGTGTTGGCGGTGGCGGCGCTGGTATGGGTGGCGATCAGCGTAAGGCCGGCGCGGCAGCCGGTGCCGCCGGCTTCGACGCAGGGGCGATGACCGCAGCGGCGGCGGCGCGCAGCTTGGGTAGCAGCCGCAGCATCAGCGCCAACTGGTTGTGCACCAGTTGGCGCTTGGGATCCTCCAGGCCTTCCTCGTTCTCCAGCGTGTCGGCCATGGTCTGTTCGGCGGCTTCGTCGGCGGGCGGCAGCGCTTGCCGGCGCGAAAGCGCATCGGCGATCGCGCTCAGTGCCGATTGCAGGTAGCCACCGGCCTGGGTGATGGCAGGGTCGGTCTGGTTGGCCAGTGCGCCACGGTGGGCGCCCAGCGCGGACAGATAGCCGAGCAGGGTGCTGGACAGCGCCAGGAAGCGGAAGCCGGCATCCAGGTTGCGCCGGTAGCGTCCGGGTTCGCGCAGCATGTTGGACAACGCCACCGAGAGCGCGGCGTCGGCGTTGTGCATGTCGCGACGGGCGATCCGGTACGGCAGGTCGTCGCGCATGCCGCTGCGGTATTGCTCCAGCACCTGGGTCAGGTAGCGCGCGCAGCTGGCGAGCACGGTGGACATCACCAGGTACAGGCGCCGGCCTTGCCAGTCGGGCAGGATCAGGAACGAGGCGGCCACGGCGAGGGCGCAACCGATCAAGGTATCGATCAGGCGCGGCCAGATCAGCACGAAGCCGTCGCCGAGCAGGTTGAAGCAGAACAGCGCCATCACCGTGATCGCGGCGGTGGCGAGCATGTAGCGGTCGGTGCGGGTGATGAAGAACACCAGCGCGCTGATCAGTGCCAGCAACAGTTGCAGTTCGGTGCCCGGGAACAGCTGCATCAGCGCCCAGGTGGCGATCAGGCCGAGCAGGGTGCCGGCGATGCGCTGCACCAGGCGCAGGCGGGTGGCGCCGAAATTGGGCCGGCAGACGAAGGCGGTGGTCAGCAGGATCCAGTAGCCGTTGTTGGCGTGGACCAGGTGCATCACGGCGTAGCCGAGCGATAGCGCCAGGGCCATGCGCAGGCCATGCCGGAACAGCAGTGAGGTCGGCGTGAGTTGTTGGCCGATGCGGGTGAGCATTTCGCGCAGGGTATGCGGCGAGGAATCGCGCAGGCGGGTGTCCAGGGTGTCGGTGACGGTTTCCGATCGGGCGGCTTCGGACAACCGGCGTTCGATCGCCTGCAGGTTGGTGGACAGCAGTTCCAGCGAGCCGAGCAGGCGCGTCAGCCTGGGGTCGTTGCGTTGGTGCAGGAACGCCAGCGAGGCGCGCAGGTCGTCGGTGCCCTGGTGGGTGAGCTCGCCGTACTGGAAGGGCTGGCGCAGCCGGATCGCTTCGCCGAGCGTGGCGCAGGCCTTGCCCTGCAAGGCCAGCAGGCGCTTGCAGCGATACAGCACGTCGCTGTGGAAGAACGCCTCGGTCAGGGCTTCGTAGGGATAGTGCGACGAGCTGGCGCGCTCGTGGAATTCCTGGGCCATGTAGTACAGCCGGAAATACACGCCAGATTGCACGCCCGGCCGGCCGGAGCGGCCGAAGCGGCTCATGATCGCGGTCTTGGCCGCGTTCAATGCGGCCACCACGCGGGCGTTCTGCTCGGCCAGCGCGACCCGGCGCGCTTGCAGGTCGCTCTGGCGCACCGGCTCGAACAGGTCGGCCTTGAGCTTGAGGTAGCGCCCGAGTTCCAGGAACAGCCGCGCCAGGCGTTCGCGCACCGGGCGGTTGGCGAACAGGACCGTCCACAGGATCGACAGCAGGCCGTACCAGGTGGCGCCGACCATCAGCAGCCCGGCGCCGTACCAGGCGCTGGCGGGGTCGTGGCTGCCGTGCTGGTCCATGCCGATCATGGTGTAGATGGCCAGGGCCACGGTGGCCTGGGCGATGGAGGCGTAGCGTTCGCCCAGGGCGCCGAGCAGGGTCAGGGCGAAGGTGGACAGCGCCAGGCCGGCGACGAACGGCAGGGGATAGGGGAACAGCAGTACGACGGCGGCGGCGGCGGCGGCGAAGCACAGCAGCGACAGGAGGACGGATTTGATGCGGCCGAGCCAGTTGTCGTCGGTCTCGGCGATGGCGCTGGCGATGGTGCCGAGGAAGATGGCGGGGACTGCGGTCAGTTGTTGTTGGTGCCAGCACACGCCCATGGCGACGGCGAGTGCGATGAAGACTCGCAGGCCGTAGCTGGCTTTTTCATGGGCCCAGAGGCGGCTCAGGCGCGTTTCGATGGTGTGTTTTGGCACGGGTGACACGATGGGGGACGAAGGGGGTCATTATTGCTGCTGGGAGCGTCAGTTGGGCGTGGATGTCGGGGGTGTTGGTGGGTGGGGTTTTGTTTCAGCTGGAACCGCTATGGCTACGGCGATGGCTACAGCCACAGCGACGGCGACGGAGGGAGGGCGGGTTCAGGGAGCTGTTTTGGGTTGTAGGGGGTCGGGGATGCAGAGGATGCTCAGGCGGGCGCCGCCTTGGGGGGATTGGCTTATTTCCAGGTGGAATCCGTGCAGGTCGATGATGGCCGAGACGATCGATAGGCCCATGCCCAGGCCGCTGGTGTCGGCGGTGCTGCTGCCACGGTAGAAGCGTTGGAGTAC
>JAATFS010000209.1 GCA_015655035.1 Lysobacterales bacterium
GCCGCGCCTGGCGCAGCCCTGGACTCGCCCGACTTCGCACTCGATGGCGGCGAGGAACCGGAACTGGTCGGGCTGTACCTGATCGGCCCGGATGGCACCCCGCACCGGCTGGGTTTCGCCATCGGCAATGAATTCTCCGACCACGTCACCGAACGCCAGAACTACCTGTATCTGGCGCATTCCAAGCTGCGTGTCTGCGCGGTTGGCCCGGAGCTGCGCAGCGGCGAGTTGCCGCGCGACCTGCGCGGCAGCAGCCGCATCGTCCGTGGCGAGCAGGTGCTGTGGGAAAAACCGTTCGTCACTGGCGAGGACAATATGTGCCACTCGCTGGCCAACCTGGAATACCACCACTTCAAGTACGCCGCGCACCGTCGCCCTGGCGATGTGCACCTGCACTTCTTCGGCACCGCCACGCTGAGCTTTGCCGACAACGTGCAGGTGCAGCCGGGCGACGTGTTCGAGATCGAGCTGCCGGCACTCGGCGCGCCGCTGCGCAATCCGCTGCGCACGCGCGCGGCCGGATTCGCGCTCGGCGGCGTACGTGCGCTGTGAACCCGCACCGCCCCCGGAGGACACACGCATGAGCCAACGCTTCCAGAGCTACATCGATGGCCAGTGGGTGGACGGCAGCGGCAGCACGGCCGACGAAAACCCCGCCGACCTGTCCACCCCCGTAGGCGAATACGGCGTGCTCGATGCCGCGCTGGCCGCGCAAGCCGTGGAGGCCGCCGCCACCGCGCTGCCGGCATGGGCACTGAGCACGCCACAGCAGCGCGCCGACCTGCTGGACCGGGTAGGCAGCGAGATCCTGGCGCGCAAGGAAGAATTGGGCCGGCTGTTGGCGCTGGAAGAGGGCAAGACCCTGCCCGAGAGCATCGGCGAAGCCGCGCGCGCCGGGCAGATCTTCAAGTTCTTTGCCGGCGAAGCATTGCGTATCCCCGGCGAAAAGCTGGCCTCCACCCGACCCGGCGTCGACGTGGAAATCACGCGCGAACCGGTGGGCGTGGTCGGCATCATCGCGCCGTGGAATTTTCCGCTGGCGATCCCTGCATGGAAGATCGCCCCGGCACTGGCCTACGGCAATACCGTCGTGTTCAAGCCGGCCGAGATCGTACCGGCCTGCGCATGGGCCATCGCCGAGATCCTGAGCCGCGCCGGCTTGCCGCCGGGCGTGTTCAACCTGGTGCTGGGCGCCGGCCGCACGGTTGGCCAGGCGCTGGTCGAGCATCCCCGGCTGGACGCCTTGAGCTTCACCGGCTCGGTGCCCACCGGCAATGCGCTGCTCAAGCAAGCCGCGGCGCGCGGATTGAAGATCCAGCTGGAAATGGGCGGCAAGAACCCGCTGGTGGTGCTGGCCGATGCGGATCTGGAGGTGGCGGTGGAGTGCGCGGTCAACGGCGCCTACTTCTCCACCGGGCAGCGCTGCACCGCCTCCAGCCGGTTGATCGTGGAGAACGCGGTCTACGACGATTTCGTCGCGCGTATCCAGGCGCGGCTGGCCACGCTCAAGGTGGGCGATCCACTGCAACCGGGCATCGACATCGGCCCGGTCGCGAGCCAGGCGCAACTCGACACCGACCTGTCCTATATCCGCGCCGGTCACGATGACGGCGCCGAGTTGCTGTTCGGCGGCGAACGGGTGGAGTACAGGACGCAAGGCCATTTCCTGGCGCCGACGCTGTTCGCGGCCAAGCCGGGCGACCGCATCGCGCGCGAGGAAATCTTCGGACCGGTGGCGGCGCTGCTGCGGGCCGACGACTACGCGCATGCACTGGCGCTGGCCAACGACACCGCGTTCGGCTTGTGTGGCGGCATCTGCACCACCTCGCTCAAGTACGCCACGCATTTCAAACGCCATGCCCAGGTGGGCATGGTGATGGTCAATCTGCCGACTGCGGGCGTGGATCCGCACGTGCCGTTCGGTGGACGCAAGGCATCCAGTTATGGCCCGCGCGAGCAGGGCCGTTATGCGGTGGAGTTCTACACCTCGGTGAAGACGGCCTACACCGCGGCATAAACCGGCGAACGCAGGCGGAAGGGGCCTGCGTTTGGAGCGTCGAGTGGCGGCTGGAGGGCTGGCCACACGATCCGTGACAATCAGAAACGGGAGGGAGCATGAAGCAGAATGTCTGGGTGCTGGGCGCGTCGTGGTTGCTGTCATTGGCGCTGGCAGGGTGTTCCGGCGGCGGCGGTGCTGCTGCGGATGCGGGCCGGATAACGGTCGGTTTCAGTCAGGTGGGGGCTGAGAGCGAATGGCGCACCGCCAACACCGCCTCGGTGAAACAAGCGCTGGGCGGCGCGGATTTCAAGCTCAAGTTCTCCGATGCACAGCAAAAACAGGAGAACCAGATAAAGGCGCTGCGTTCGTTCATTGCCCAGCGCGTGAACGTCATCGCCTTCTCGCCGGTGGTCGAATCCGGTTGGGAAACCGTATTGCGCGAGGCCAAGGCCGCGAACATTCCGGTGGTGCTTACTGACCGCGCGGTGAAGGTGTCCGACGATTCGCTGTACGCCACGCTGATCGGCTCGGATTTCGTCGAGGAAGGCCGCAGGGCCGGACGCTGGTTGCTGGACGACAGCAAGCAGGTGACGGGCCCGGTGCGCATCGTCGAACTGCAGGGCACGGTGGGCTCGGCCCCGGCGATCGATCGCATGAAGGGTTTCCATGAGGTGATCGACGCCGACAAGCGCTTCCAGGTGGTGCGTTCGCAGAGCGGCGATTTCACCCGGGCCAAGGGCAAGGAAGTGATGGAAGCCTTCCTCAAGGCCGAGGGCCGCAACATCGACGTGTTGTTCGCACACAACGACGACATGGCCATCGGCGCGATCCAGGCGATCGAGGAAGCCGGGCTCAAGCCGGGGCAGGACATCCGCATCGTTTCCATCGACGGCGTACGCGGCGCATTCGAGGCGATGAAGGCCGGCAAGCTCAACGCCACCGTCGAATGCAACCCGCTGTTCGGCGAGCAATTGGCGCAACTGATCCGCGACGTCGCCGCCGGCAAGCCGGTACCCAAGCGGGTACAGGTGCAGGAGGGCGTGTTCACGCGGGACCAGGCCGAGGCCGAACTGCCAAAGCGGAAATACTGAGGTGACGCCGAACCCCCTGCGTCATCGCCGCTGCTCGCTTCTCCCGCGAGCGGGAGAAGCGAGCGCGCAGCGCCGGAAGAGGACCGTCGTCCCATGAACCCGATCGTGCTCCAGGCCAGCGACCTGTCCAAGCGCTTCGGCGCCACCGTCGCGCTGGAAGGGGTGGCACTCACCCTGCGCGCCGGCGAAGTACACGCGCTGATGGGCCAGAACGGCGCCGGCAAGTCCACCCTGATCAAGCTGCTCACCGGCGTGGAGCGTCCGGACCACGGACGCATCGTGCTGGACGGCCGCAGCATTTTCCCGGATTCGCCGGTACAGGCGCAGCGCGAAGGCATCAGCACCGTCTATCAAGAGGTGAACCTGTGCCCGAACCTGTCGGTGGCCGAGAATCTCTATGCCGGTCGCTATCCGCAGCGGCGCTGGACCCGCACCATCGACTGGAACGCGGTGCGGCAAGGCGCGCGTGCGCTATTGGCCGAACTGCACCTGGATATCGACGTGGACGCAGCGCTCGGCAGCTACCCCGTCGCAGTTCAGCAGATGGTGGCGATTGCACGCGCGCTGGGCGTATCGGCGCGCGTGCTGATCCTGGACGAACCCACCTCCAGCCTGGACGAAGGAGAAGTGCGCGCGCTGTTCGGCATGATCGCGCAACTGCGCGAGCGTGGCCTGGCGATCCTGTTCGTCACCCATTTCCTCGACCAGGTCTACGCGATCAGTGACCGCATCACGGTGCTGCGCAACGGTCGCCTGGTGGGGGAATACCTGCCGGCGGCATTACCGCAGGCGGCGTTGGTGAGCGCGATGGTCGGGCGCGAGGTGACCTTGGCGCAAGGCGCGGCGGGCGGCGACGCGGTCCCGGCCGACGCGCCGCTGGCGCTGCAGGCGCAAGGCCTGGGCCTGCGCGGCAAGCTGCATCCCACCGACCTGCA
>JAATFS010000303.1 GCA_015655035.1 Lysobacterales bacterium
CCCGACAGCCAGGGGAACTACAGTCTCGCCGACCTTGCCTGCGTCAATGGCGCGGTGGAGAACCTGGAGGGCTATATCGCCGGCAGCTGCAACCTCGCCGCCATCAGTCAAAGCGCTTACGCCAAGGCCACCAAGCGCAAGGGTCACGGCTGGACACCGGCCTTCTCGGTCACGGTCAATTTCAGCGACTACAGCCGTGCGTACTTGCGCTACACCGAAAGCCTGCGCTATCCGAGCATGTTCGAAAGCACGCTGGCGTTCTCCGCCGGTTTCAGCCAATACGAGCTCAAGCCCGAGCACGGCTACAACTGGGAACTGGGCTATGTACATGATCTGAGCCAGTTCCTGTCCGGGGACCGGCAGGCCGACATCAAGCTGGCCTACTACGTCAACAAGACCCGTGACGTGATCGAACGCGACAACAACTTCAAGTTCGACAACATCGAAAAGCAGACCATCAAGGGAATCGAACTCAGCGGGCGCTACGACAACGGCCGCTTCTTCACCGACCTGGGCCTCAACTACACCCTGGACAACGAGGTGTGCGATGAGAGCAGCGCCGCGCTGCTGAATGCCAGCAACGGCCTGGCGAATTATTACGCCGGCTACGTGGTGCCCAATTGCGTCAAATATGGGTTCCCGAACGGTTACCTGTTGACCATGGCAACGCCGGATCTATCGGCCAACTGGTCGCTTGGCGGGCGGTTTCTCGATCGCCGTCTGGAGCTTGGCGGGCGCCTGACTTACTACGACCGCTACAAGAACTCCGATTTGGATTTCTATCGGGCGCATACGGTCCGTCCCTTCCAGTCCGGCTGGCTGTATGCCTACAACATTCCCTACAGCTGGGGCGAGACCTTGGTGGTGGATGCCTACGCCAAGTATCGATGGCGCGACAACCTGAACACCGAGCTGACCGTCACCAACCTCACCAACCAGTACTACGTGGACGTCGCCACGCGTTCGGCCATGGCCGCGCCCGGACGCACGATCAAGCTGAGTGTCAATTATCGGTTCTGACCACGGTGAACCTGTTCTGGCCGGCATGGAGTCGGCCAACGCTATCCGGGACGATGCGCGGGGAAGGGATTCCCGTTCTTGTTGTATTTGCTAGATCAATTTGTGGAGAACTTCATGAACATGCACAACAAACTGTCGGTCATCGCTGTGTCGTTGCTGGGACTGGGACTGTCCGGGATCGCGCAGGCTGAATATGTCGGTGCTGCAAGCAATACCACCAACATCCAGGTAGGCCAATCGACCGTGAATGGTGGGCCGCACGTCGCCGGCAAGGCGGGTGTCAGCGTCGCCAGTCTGGGCGCCGCCAACTTCGTCGACTTTGCCGGCATCTCGGCCTATGCCAGCACCAGCTCGACCAGCCCGACCGTGTACACGCTCGACTATTCCACTGCGGCGCCGACCGATCACAGCAACATGGGGCACTTCAACTTCGCCAAGGTCGGTTCCTCGGACATTTGGTTCGGGGAATGGTCGCAAACCAGTTCGGCCAGCGACGGCACCCATAGCGTCTACTACGTGGGCGACAACACCGGCACCACTGTGCCCACCAACGGTACCGCGACCTATGCGGTGAGCGGTATCAGCAACTTCGGTAGCAATGGATTGCTGTCGGGCACGTTCGCCGCCGATTTTGCTGCGGGAACGTTGCGCGGCGCTGTCTCCAACGCGTCGTCGGGCTACGCGGTGAACATCGGGACGGCCACCATCGATGCGTCCACTGCCGCTTTCTCGGGCAGCGGCGCAACCGCAACCGTGTCGGGTGGTTCCGTAGCCAGTGGCGGTGCGGTCTCCGGCAATTTCTATGGAGCCGGTGCGGCTTCGCTCGCCGGTATCGCCTCCTTCGGCAGCAGCAGTGTCTACAACACCGCGTTCGGCGGTACCAAGAACTGAGGTGTCGCTGCGTGATTGGCGATATTTCGTTGTTGACTTGATGTAACCGGGCAGGACAAGCCAAGGCCAAGCCAGTCCTGCTTCACCTTCGATGGCCTATTGATGCACTCCATTGTTTCCGCGCGGCGACTGCGCCGCGTTACGTCTTTCTTCCTGGCATTGTTGGTCTCGGCCATTTCCGTGTGCGTCCACGCCCAGGAACAGGACGATCAGCGTCGCATCCTCGAACAGCGCAGCCTGCGCCAGTCCTACGAACGCGAGCGCGAGTTGCTCAAGGACGAACTGGACGCCGAGCGTCCCACCATCACCATGGATGGCAAGTCGTACCGGGTCCAGCACACCGCCGATGACCTGGGGCGCGCGCTGTACCTGTCGTTGCAGAACAAACAGTGGAGCGCGGTGCAGCGCTTCCTGGACGAATACCTGACGCTGGCCGATCGCGATCCCTTGCTGGTCCACTATGCGCAAGGGGCGCTGGCCCGCGTGCAGGGCCGCTATTCGGTGGCCGAGCGCGAATACCGCTCGCTGCTCGAACGCCAGCCCGATTTCCTGCCCGGGCGCCTGGAGTTGGCGCGGGTGTTGTTCGAGGACCAACAGGATCGAGAAGCCCGGCAGCTGTTCGATGCGATCGCCGCCTCGCTCGACACCGACGATCCCAGGACGGCCGGCGTGCGCAAGTCCATCGCCACGTTCCAGCGGGCGTTGCGCAGCCGTGGCCAATGGAACGGTTCGTTCGCGCTGGGTCCGGCGTGGAACGACAATCTCAATCGCAGTTCGGCCGGAAGCGCCTGCGTGTGGTGGTATGTGAGCAACGTTTGCCTCGCCACCCGCACTACGCCGGAGCCGATCGTCTCCGCCGGCTACGACTACGATGCCAACTTCAACAAGCGCCTGGCGTTGCGCGGTCACCACGGCCTGTACCTGCGTTCGTTGCTGTTCGGCCAGGGCTATCGCGACAACCGTGGCTACAACGAGCTGACGTCGATTACCCAGGCCGGCTACAGCTATCGCAGCGGCCGCCATAGTGTGTCGCTGGCGGCCGCGTGGGAGTATTACGCCTGGGGCAACGATGGGCTGTACGGGGCCTGGGGCGCGCATGCGGAGTGGAGCTGGACGCTGTCGCCGAGCTCGCTACTGAAGCTCGAAGGGGATTGGAAGGACATGCGCTATCGCCGTGGCAACTACGCCGATCTGTATGACGGGGTCGCGCGCTCGGCCTATGCCACCTATTTCCATAGCCTGGGGACACGATGGACCGTATTTGGCGGGGTAGACGTGACCGACAGCGCGGCTACCCAGCAGGTCTATGCGTATCTGCAGAAAGGCGTACGGCTGGGGGCCGCGCTGCAATGGCCCAGTGGTTTCGGCGCTACGCTGTTTGCGGCGTACCGACGCCGCGACTATGGCGGGTACAGTGCGTCGCTAGGCGCTCGACGCGCGGACGACGAACAGAGCTACACCTTCATCCTCAAGGCCGCTCGCTTTGCTTTCGCCGGCTTCACGCCGCTGCTGACGCTGCGCCACGCCCGGATCAAGAGCAACGTGGACTGGCTCTACAGCTACGACAGAAGCGTCGTCAGCCTGAAGCTGGAGCGGCCGCTATGAGCTGCGCCGTGCGCGATATGCCGCCGCATGCCGAGCGTTCGAATCTGCTGTACTTCCCTCACCGACCAGGGGCCGCCGCCATGAACGAAATGCTTGCCGAATCCACCCGCAGCCAACGGCTGAAGGCCGCCACCCACGTGGCGCACGATCGCCTGGACCAGCGCATCATGGCTGCGCAGCCTTTCGCCAGTCGCGAGAATTACGCCAGGTTCCTGCAAGTGCAATA
>JAATFS010000262.1 GCA_015655035.1 Lysobacterales bacterium
GGATGGGGATGGATTCGCTTACCGTGAACTGTCGACAGCGAAACGTTGCAGTGATGGAAAGTGCACTCTGACCCTGGTTTCCAATTGAATATCCGGTTTCCGCAAAGCGTCTGATCACCAGTACGAAGAACGCTCTGATCTGCGCACTGGTAGTCGGATGGGTCGAGGGCCCGATGCGTGGTCCGCGTCACTTTCAAGCGAACCTTCGGTCATTTCGTTTACTAACGAGGACGGCTCAGTGATCCGTACGACCTAGGTGTTTGCAGCTCGTGGCTGCGCTGCAAACACTTTAGCCGCTAGTCGGCAAAAAATTCGATCAGCGCCTGAGCAAGAGTCGCGGGTTGCTCCTCAGGGATGTTGTGGCCGCAATCGGCGATGCTCAGGGCGTGGAGATCATCAGAGTGCAGCCGCAATTGGCGGTGGAGTACGTCACCGACCACACCCCCAGAGATCGCGAGGGTCGGCTGCGTCAGTCGCTTTGACGCAGCCATAGCCTCGATCTGGAGCGCGCTCTGTGGCATCGCGCGGTAATGTTCGAATCCCCCGCGGAGCGCATCACGCCCTTCATAGGACCGGGCATACACAGCCTGCGCAGCAGGCTCAACGGCGTGCTGTCCAGTCGCTTTTTCGCCTAGGAACCAGCCAATGTATTCGGCCTCGTGGCCTTCCAGTACCCGTTCAGCGAGCCCGGGCACGCCGTGGAAACCGAACCACCAGGGAGGTCCACCGGCGAGCCATTCTTCGGCGCCCGGCAGGCCCCCGAGCATGGCTTCCATAACGACCAGCTTGCGAACCCGCGTGGGGTGACGCATGGCGAGCATCCAGGCGATCGGGGTGCCTAGGTCGATGCCGACCATGAGCGCCTGGGGGATGTCGAGCGCATCGAGCAATTGCATGGCATCGTCGGATACCGTTTCAGCGTCATAGCCGCTTGCCGGTCGATCACTCCCACCGATACCTCGTAAATCCGGGGCAATCGTGCGGTAGCCGGCTGCAACCAACGCCGGTGTTACCAGACGCCACATATGGGAGGTTAGGGGCCATCCGTGGAGCAACAAGACAGGCTCGCCAGCACCGGCAACGGTGACCTGAAGGCGAACGCCATTGGCTGAAATGTGGTGGGTCTCAGGAACGAAGGGGCGCATGGATTTTCCTTTCAATAAGAAAAAGGCCATGCTGGCAGCCGACTGAAGTGGTATCAATCAGATACCACAAGGTAACCACGCATCCTACCCACCATCCGATGCCTACCAACAACAAGATGCCCACCAGCCGTTCCTGCCGACTGCCGAAAGGGCCGTTCTCGGCAAGTTGCCCGACGCGGGCACTGCTTGATCAGGTCGCCGACAAATGGTCAGTCTTGATCCTCCTTGCGGTATGGGACCACCCGGTGCGCTTCAACGAGTTGAAGCGCACGATCGAAGGCATCTCACAGAAAATGCTGGGCCAGACCTTACGTGCGTTGGAACGTAACGGTTTGGTCGAACGTCAGGTTTTGAGTCCCAAGCCAATCGCCGTGGCTTACGGCATCACCGCCCATGGTCGTGGACTGGCCGAGATCGTGGAGCAGTTGCGCGCGTGGTCGATCAAGACGTTGTCGCAAACAGAAAGAGCGCAGGCGCGATACGACACTGAGATCGCAAATACGAGGGCAACGGAATCCTAAGTTCATCCGGCCTGACTCCGGGACATATCGACGTTGTGCACTACTCGCGAGTACTAGAGCCTTGCTTCGCTGCAAGGCCTGCAGTTGCTGTAGCGTTGGCCCGCGTCTTCAATCTCGTTTGTGCCTTACGGCTGGCGAGTAGCCAGTGAGCATTGCAGGCGGATCGCGACTGAGATCAAGCTTTGGGCTATTGCCAGCGCGGCTAACACCCGGAACGCTGCCAATCAGGACGGGCACCTTTTAGTCAATAGCTCTCGTCGGTATCAAATGACCAGTATCAGCGCCGTGTCCAGCGCTAACCGGCATGGAGTCCAATTGACGCCAGCACTGGCACCAACGAAGAGGGTAGTTTCACGACATCGGGCAAGCGATGTAACTTGCCCATCCTGCTAAGTAGCGCGGAATATTCAAGCATCACAATTCGTTCTGCAAAGTCCGCCGTCGGTCTCGCCCTCGGGAGTTTGCCTTCCTGGATGATTCGTCTTCGAATAACCGCTGGGCCACGCGGTTGTCCTTTGAAACCAGGGGGCCTGGATGAGCCAATCTGCGCGCAGCTTCCATGCCAGCATCCTTGAACGTGACTTCAAGTTTGTGCAGACCCGCCAGCCTAGCCACGTCATGCTTAAACGCATCGGTGCCGTCGACCACAAGCGCTTGGCCTGCGAACTTTTCAGCAGCAAGTGACAAGGCAACCAACGCGGCGCCTGCCGTTGCCTTCTGCGCGTGCACGTAGCATTTTCGATCCACCACCATGCCGCCATCGGCGGTGCGATAGGTCATCGCACCGTCTCGCCGTACCGCCGGCTTCAATGCGCTCAATATGAAAACTTTGGCGTGCTCCGCACGTTCGGCCGTCAGCAGATCGCCTCGTAATCGCTCCCGACGCTCAACGCGGCTGCGAAGCACCGCCAGCGCGTCCACATTGCCTTGTTGAGCCTGCACGGCTAGCCAACCAGCCCAATTCGGGTTCGCCGTGGACTTGTACAACTCAGCCCGCCGCTGTGCCGTGATCCTCCGCTGCTTGGCGGCCGCCAGCTTTGCTTGCTCACGGACCGTCTCCGCCATGACCTTACGCACCGCACCTCGCCCGCTGGCCTTCAACAGGACGCGCTGTGTCGCCTTCCATCGGCTCAGATGTTGTACGGAGCTGGCATGCTCGCTGCGTAAACGGTTGAGGCCAAGCTTGCGTTCTTCAAGCTTCGTTTGTCGTTCTCGCTGATATTGTGCAAAAAGCGATGAACTTGCGGGATGCTGGTGAATTGGCCTCGGACTATAACCATGTGCCTCGGGCTCCTTGGCCGGTGTGGTGTCGCCATCAAGGCCACACGGCGGCGTAAATGGGCCGAGCCGATCAGTCATCGCTTTCTTCGAAAACTCGCGCCCGCATTGGTTCGCGCGTACCCAGAGCGGGATTTTTTCGTCACCAATGACGAGGCCTGCACCACGTTCCTTGATGCGCAAGCCGTGCTGATCTAACGCTGCATGGACTGCACCCCAGTCCGTTGCTGCAAGTATCGCAGGAGCGACATCTCGGGCAACGTACCGTGCTAGCGACTCCAGCCCACTTTGCGTTTCCATCGCGGTAGCCTGCCCGCCAATCACGACCTCTTGTTCGTCGCTGGACTTGGAACGACCGACGCTGCGTTGTTTCTGTTCTCGACGATCCAATCCGTGGTGATCGTGTTCTAACCCATATGCAATCTCCAGGCGTTCGCAGGCCTCCATTAGGCGTTGCTTGTCGTAGAAGGGTTCGATGTTCTGAAAGCCGGTTGGATGGACCTTGTTGATCGCCACGTGAACATGCAGGTGATCGGTGTTTACATGAACGGCAGAGATGCGCTGATGGTCGAACAAGCCAACGGCTGCGCAGAGTTCGTCCTCGATGGCATGCAACGTATCCTGTGATGGGTTCTCGCCCAGTCGGAACGAGAAGACGAGGTGATAGGTCTTGTCTCCCTTTGATCGCGTGTTGGCTGCTTGGGTCGCCTCGATCAGCAGGGTCGCGGCTGCGGGGTCATCGGTACCGCAGTTTGTTACCCGCACACCGCTGACCTTCTCACCTTGCGTGTTCCTCGCTGCATGAAGGTCGAGGATGTAATCGGCGGTGCGCGACCAGCTGCGGGGATCAAGCCCACCCTGGGCATTGATGGCGTATCGCACCAGCCTGGCGATGCTGGACGAGTGTTGCCGGCCCTGAATGCGTTTAGCGATCACGCATCACCCTGCCCATCAACTCAGACGCCTGGCCCTGCAATCTACGGAAGTCACGCATCATCACCTCGACGTCGACAGGCTGTGCGCTCTGACCTCGTTTCTCGGCCAACCAGAGCTTCAGCAAGCCCGCGACGCGTCCGAGGTCACCATGGATCTTGGCCAGCTCCGCCATGGCTTGCAGATCAAGGATCGAACGAATCGGCTGGCTAAGCGCTACCGCTCGGAGAAAAGCGGACTTGGACATACCCGTCCGATTAACCATGTCGGCCAGATCCGCTGCCTCTTTAGGAGTCAGCCATACCTCGACGCGCTCGCTACGTGGCCGTCCGCCCCGCTTCCTTTTTGGTGCTGCATCCGCGATCACCCTGCATCTCTCCTAGCCTCGCAGAGCAGGACGTCCGTCGAGCCGCAGGCGAGTAAGGAACGGTGTTGCATCGGCAAGGGCGTCGCCCGTACCGGTGCAACACACATCCTGCCTTCAATAGCTATGCGATTTAATGCAACTGCTGTCCTCGGCATAGGCAACTCAAGGCAATTTTGTGCAACTTTAGGCAACTGATTCATAGACATGGATCACGCAGAAGATTCGCTGGATAAGCCCTCAAGTCCTCGAGAGATTTCGGCCATGGCGATTTGGAATGCGGCTTTACTACGCGCACGCGCTTCTGGGCTATTGCTTCTCTCTCGCAACTCGTGTCGCTTCTGTTGCTCAATGGTTTCGGCTGCGTGTCGACAACGCTCTTGCTCAATAGCCAATCCAAGATTAGGGAAGAACTCGCCCCGCTGTTGCCTGGCTCGCAGGGCAAGCATCCAGCTCGTCAGTTGACGGGGAGGCATCGGACTGCGCAACGCGCCGGCGAGTTCATCTACCAGTTGTTGCTGTACTTCCGGCTCGAGGCTGTGGATCACGTTTTCCACTACGGCTTTCTCGGCAGTAGTCAGCGCCGATGGCCAGAAAAGATCTAAAGCAGCAGTAGTAGTGCTTTTTCTATTGCTGTTTTTACTGGTGGTGCTTTTACTGCTTTTAACGCCTGTCGTTCCGACGCCTGGTTTACCAGGCGTCGGTTCCGAAGACGCATTTTCAGGCGCCGGTGGCAGCTCGTCGGTGATGATCATCTGAGTCACCCAATGACCATTGGGAAGCTGGCTCACAAGTCGGCGCAGATACCTAGCAGCTTCTAGTTCCTTGAGCGCGGCACGTATCGCGTCGCGCCCTTCCGGACGCTCTCTTGCCAAATCGATACTGGTCATCTTGAAGCCTGGGGCGTTGCTCAGCAGACGCACCGCCAGACCAAGTGCCCGCAGTGACAAGCGGGCATCTCGCACAAGTTGCCGGTCGATGATGTCTTTGTAGCCACGGGGCACAGCCTCGATGCCGATCTCTCGCTTGGGCGTCATGACACACCTCCGGCCAGTCTGCGGCGCAATTGCTCGGCCTTAGTCGGCCGCCCCCGCGGCTTGCGCTGTACCGGTGCAGTATCAGGCTTGCCGGAACTAAGCCATGCCTCTACCTCGGCTGCATCCCAGAGTAGTCGCCGGCCGCCGGGGCGCTTGAACGACGGCGGAAGCAAGTGCCCGTAGCGTTGGGACGTTGCGTAGGTACGGATTGTGTTCTCAGAAAGATGAAGTCGTTTTGCCATCTCCGGCACCGCCAACGTGCGCACCGAAGCTTCCCCAGATTTGGAAGTAGTCATGGATGGAACCCTGATCGACCACGGCCAGATGGCGCTGGCGTAGGACAGGCGGGTAGGAAGTTATAAAAAAACAGCGCCGTGCCGCTGGCGACAGATGCCGCCGACTCCCACCTATCCCTCGCGACTGTTCCGCGGTGGGCGATCAAGATTGTTCGGCAGCTGTCCTAGCTCCCCCGAGTCTGGGCGGCGATAGCTCTTCGCATAGAATGACTGCGTCAGACGAACCCAGAAATCGCTATATAACCAGCTGATCGCAGGGATGCTGAGCGCTACCAGCCCGGCAGGAATGAGTGCCAACAGGGCGGTGACAATGGGGGCGAGCTCGATGCCCTGACCCAGGGTCCAGTAGTGAACGGCCCCGCAAACCGACATCAACAAGGCACATCCGAGCAGATACCAGCCGATGCGTCTCTGCATCGATAGCTTGAGGCGTCGGGTGACCGACTCATTGATCGGCTTCAGCTGCATGCCACTATGAATAACAGCGCAGAGTGCCCGCCGCAACAAGAACAATTCGCTATGAATTGTTGGGCCACTCTTGGGCCATTAATGGCCCAAAACAACTCGATATCGTTGTTCACAACGATGTAGAGCAATTAGAGGATCTTGCCAGAATCCCTTGTTTTTCAGGGAGTTCCACCTCTCTGAGGTGGTGGGCGGTACAGGGTTCGAACCTGTGACCCCTACCATGTCAAGGTAGGGATCACGGTCGCGGCATCAAACCCCAACCGGATTAGCCTTCTCAGGATCGATGTTCCACTGCTTGATCGCCCGAGCCACATCCTTGCCGGTCATCTTGCCGTCCTTAGCCAGCGCCGCAATGGCCGCATGCGCGATGTAGTACCGATCCACTTCGAAGAACCGGCGCAGGTTGGCACGCGTGTCACTGCGGCCGAAGCCATCCGTGCCCAGCACCGTATACGAGGTCGGCACGAATGCGCGGATCTGGTCGGCGAACAAACGCACGTAGTCGGTAGCGGCAATGACCGGGCCCTGGCGGCCTTCCAGCAGTTGGGTGACGTACGGCTTGCGCTGTTCGGCTTCCGGGTGCAGGCGGTTCCAGCGCTCGGCGTCGAAGCCATCCTTGCGCAGTTCGTTGAAGCTGGGGCAGGACCAGATGTCGGCGCTGACGCCGAAATCCTTGTCCAGCAGCTCG
Organism: Lysobacterales bacterium; assembly: GCA_015655035.1. GTDB lineage: Bacteria > Pseudomonadota > Gammaproteobacteria > Xanthomonadales > Xanthomonadaceae > JAATFS01. Next base: position 6,731 of record JAATFS010000262.1, read on the forward strand.
GCGGCGGCGATGGCTTCGCGCAGGATGGTGCCCGAGCCGAGCAGTTGCACGCGCAGTTCGCCCTTCTTGGGCTTGCCGGCATCCTGTAGCAGGTACATGCCCTTGATGATGCCGTCGGCCGCGCCATCCGGCATGGCCGGGTGGGCATAGTTCTCGTTCATCAGGGTGATGTAGTAGTACTCGTCGATCTGGTCTTCCATCATCGACTTCATGCCGTGCTGCATGATCACGGTGACTTCGAAGCCGAAGGTCGGGTCGTAGCTGCGCACGTTGGGGATGCCGCCAGCGGCGAGGTGGCTGTGGCCGTCCTCGTGCTGCAGGCCTTCGCCGTTGAGCGTGGTGCGGCCGGCGGTGCCGCCGAGCAGAAAGCCACGGGTACGCATGTCCGCTGCCTGCCAGGCAATGTCGCCCACACGCTGGAAGCCGAACATGGAGTAGTAGATGTAGAACGGCAGCATCGGCACATCGGAGACCGAGTAGCTGGTGCCGGCGGCCATCCACGAGGCGATGGCGCCCGGCTCGCTGATGCCTTGCTGCAACACCTGGCCGGTCTGGTCTTCGCGGTAGAACATCAGCTGGTCGGCGTCGACCGGCTTGTACTTCTGGCCGAACGGGGCATAGATGCCGATCTGGCGGAACAGGCCTTCCATGCCGAAGGTGCGGGCTTCGTCGGCCACGATCGGCACGATGCGTGGGCCGAGTTCCTTGTCACGCAGGGCGATGTTCAGGCTCTGCACGAACGACATGGTGGTGGAGTACTTGCGCTCGCCGCTGTCCTTGAGCAGGCGGTCGAACTTGTCCAGCGTGGGCGCGACGAACGACTTGCTGGCCTTCGGGCGACGCGACGGCAGGTAGCCACCCAGTACGGCGCGGCGTTCCTTGAGGTACTGCACTTCCGGCGAATCCTCGCCGGGGTGGTAGAACGGCACCTGGCCGTCTTCGAGCTGCTTGTCGGTGACCGGAATGTTGAAGCGGTCGCGGAAGTGCTTGACCGACTCGTCGTCCAGCTTCTTGGTCTGGTGGGTGGGGTTGAGCGCTTCGCCCGCCGAACCCATGCCGTAGCCCTTGACCGTCTTGGCCAGGATCACGGTAGGCATGCCGGTGGTGTTCACCGCCTGGTGGTAGGCGGCGTAGACCTTGTGCGGATCGTGGCCGCCACGGTTCAGGCGCCAGATGTCGTCGTCGGACAGGCCGGCGACCATGGCCGCGGTCTCCGGGTACTTGCCGAAGAAGTTCTCACGGGTATACGCGCCGCCGAAGGCCTTGCAGTTCTGGTATTCGCCGTCGACGGTTTCCATCATCAGCTTCTTCAGGACGCCGTCGCTGTCCTTGGCCAGCAGGGCGTCCCAGTAGCCGCCCCACAGCAGCTTGATGACGTTCCAGCCGCCACCACGGAACACGCCTTCCAGCTCCTGGATGATCTTGCCGTTGCCGCGCACCGGGCCGTCCAGGCGCTGCAGATTGCAGTTGACCACGAAGATCAGGTTGTCCAGGCCCTCGCGGCCGGCCAGGGCGATGGCGCCCAGGGTTTCCGGCTCGTCGGACTCGCCGTCGCCGATGAAACACCAGACCTTGCGGTCGGACTTCTCGATCAGGCCGCGGTTCTCCAGGTAGCGCATGAACTGCGCCTGGTAGATCGCGCCGAGCGGGCCCAGGCCCATCGACACGGTCGGGGTCTGCCAGAACTCGGGCATCAGCCACGGGTGCGGATAGGAAGAGATGCCCTGACCGTCCACTTCCATGCGGAAGTTGTCGAGCTGGGTCTCGGTGATGCGGCCTTCGAGGAAGGCGCGGGCGTAGATGCCCGGGGCGCTGTGGCCCTGGATGTAGAGCAGGTCGCCGGGGTGCTTGTCGGACGGGGCGCGCCAGAAGTGGTTGAAGCCCACGTCGTACAAGGTGGCGCTGGAGGCAAACGAAGCAATGTGGCCGCCCAGGTCGCCGGGCTTGCGGTTGGCGCGCACGACGGTGGCCATGGCGTTCCAGCGGATGATCGAGCGGATCTTCCACTCGATGGCCGAATCACCGGGATTCTTGGCTTCGTTGGCCGGGGAAATGGTGTTGACGTACTCGGTGGTGGGCGAGAACGGCAGGTAGGCACCGGCACGGCGGGTCTGCTCGACCATGCCTTCCAGCAACTGGTGGGCGCGCTCGGGTCCTTCGACATCGATAACGGCCTTGAGCGATTCGAGCCATTCCTGGGTCTCAAGCGGGTTCGGATCGTTCTGCAGCACTTCGTTCAACCAGTTCATTAGCGCTCCCAAGTCCGCACGTACGCGTGCGCCTGCGTTGATTTCATGAACCCCCAAGTGTACCTCAGCCGTTGGTTTACGAGACTCGCTACGCAGGCGTATTGACGGGGTTTTCGCACGCTGGGTCCGGCGTTCGCCAGGGGTTGCCGGCCCGGGAGACCGCGACGGCGTCGCGCCCGGCCGGTGGGCTTGCTGGCGAGACAGCGCAGGCGGGGGCTGCGGGTAAATTCGGTCGGGGGGATGCAGGCCGTTGCGGTGTCTCAAAGAGGTCTTTATCTATTCATTATTGGAACGTATCTGAAGCATTTTTATACCTAAAATGCCGTTTTTATTAGGCATTTTACTGGACATAGAATTGACTATCTATTCAAATATCTATTCAATAACCGTGTGAATACTTTGCCACCGCCCGACCTGATCGCCTTCCTGCAACGCCACGGGGCCGCCACTGCGGCCCAGATCGGGGCGGCACTGGACGTCAGTCAACCCACGGTGTCGCGGATGGTCCAGGCTGCCGGCGAGGCGGTGGTACGTCTGGGCAAGGCGCGCGCCACGCGCTATGCACTGGGTCGAACGGTGGGCCGGGCCGGCAGCCGCTGGCCGTTGTTCCGGATCACCGCCCAGGGGCAGGCTGAACCGCTGGGCCAATTGCAGGCGCTACAGGGCGATGCCTACCTGTTCGCGGCACAGCCGCCCTGCCCTGCGTTCGTGCACGGCGAGTTCGGCGATGGCGTGTTCCCGGGGCTGCCCTGGTTCCTGGACGACCAGCGGCCGCAGGGATTCCTGGGGCACGCGTTTGCACGCCGCGTGGCCGCCAGCCTGGGCGCGCCAGCCGATCTGATGCGCTGGCAAGCCGACGATATCGTGCTGGCGCTACTGCACCACGGCGATGATCAACCGGGCGACCTGGTGCTGGGCGAAACCGCGCTCCAGCGCGCGCTGCAACGCATCGTGACGTCGGTCGACGTGGTGGAGCCCGCTCAGCGGCAGGTGCTCTATCCGCAATACGCCGAGGCCGCGCTGCGCGGCGAGGACATCGGTTCTTCGGCCGGCGGGGAGCAGCCCAAGTTCACCGCGACGCTGGCACACGAGGCCGGGGCGCAGGCGGTCCTCGTCAAATTCAGCGAGCCGGCGGGCACGCCGGCGGCGCAGCGCTGGGCAGACCTGCTGCGGTGCGAGCAGTTGGCCGGCACGGTGCTGCGCGCGCATGGGCTGGCGGCGGCCGAGGGCGAGATCGTCGAGGCCGGCGGCCGGGTGTTCCTGCAGTCGCGGCGCTTCGACCGCACGCCGCAGCAGGGGCGGCGCGGTTTTGTCTCGCTGGCCGCGCTCGACAGCGCCTATTACGGCCATGGCCGTATCGACTGGTGGCAGTTCGCCCGGCAATTGCAGCGCGACCGCTGGATCGGTGCCGACGATGCGCGTCGCCTCAGTCTGTATGGCTGGTTCGGCGCGTTGATTGGCAACAGCGACATGCACCTGGGCAATGCCGGACTGGTCCTGGGCAGCGAACGGCCGCTGGCGCTGGCACCGGCCTACGACATGCTGCCGATGATGTTCCGGCCCGCGAGCAATGGCGAGGTGATCGAGCGCCGGTACACACCGCCCTTGCCCACGCCGGACCACCACGACACCTGGCGCCAGGCCGCCGCGATGGCGCTGGAGTTCTGGACGCGCGTTGCGCAGGCGGGGACGGTATCCGCCGATTTCCGCGCGATCGCCCGCAGCGCCGGCCAGCAGCTGGCGCGTGCGTTGCAACAGATCGGCTGAAGCGTGGGTGCCGGTGCCGGCGCGGGTTTCAGGCGCCGCCGGAGCGCGGCAACGGTGCCGGTACGTTGAGCTTGCCGCCGGCGGCAACGTAGGCGGCCAGGGCCTGGCCCTGGCTGAGCAGATGCCGGTTCATGGTCTGCTCGGCGGCGGCAGCATCGCGGCGGCGGATACAGTCCATCAGTTCGCGATGTTCGTCCAGCGACTGCGCCATGCGGCCGGGCGTGAGCAACTGGCGGCCTCGGTGCATCTTGAGGATGCGGTGCAGGTCGTGGGTGACGCGGATCAGCCACGGGTTGCCGGCGTGTTCCTGCATGCTCTCGTGGATCAGGTAGTTGTGGTGGTAGTAGTCGGCCAGGTCGCCACTGCGCGCGGCCGCTTCCATGGCGGCATGCAAGTGTTCTAGCTGCGCCACGCCGGCATCGTCGATGCGACGCACGGCCTCATAGCAGCAGCGCCCCTCGAGCATCGCCATCACCGGGAACAATTGATTGAGGTCTTCCAGCGTAAGCCGGGTGACGCGGCTGCCGCGTCCGGCATCGATCTGCACCAGGCCTTCGGCAGCCAGCAGTTTCAGGCTCTCGCGCAGCGGCGTGCGGCTGATGCCCAGTTCCTCGGCCAGTGCGGGCTCGTCGATCCATTCGCCAGGTGGCAGTTGGTAGTCGTAGATCTTCTGGCGCAGGCGTTCGGCCACTTCCTCGTAGAGCGGCACGCGTTTCTTCGCAGGACGCGGCTCGGGGACGAGCGTCATGGCAAGGCAATGGCAGCAGGCATGCGCGTCATTCTACCGGGTCGCCTTGCAGCGGCCGGCGCGCACCGCATGCGCCGGCCGCCCAATGCGCCGCGCCGGTTCACATCCAGCCCGGCACCACGAATAGCAACCACGCCAGCAACGGCCCAAGCACCACCACCAGCGCGCTGTAGACCAGGAAGCGACGGAACAGCGATTCACGTTCGTCCTTGGCGGCCGAGGCCACCACCAAGGCGCCGTTGGTGGAGAACGGGCTGACATCGACGATGGTGGAGGACACCGCCAGCGCGCAGATCACACCGGCCGCACCGAGGTGGCCCTGCATCAGGAACGGCACCGCCAGCGGAATGGTGGCGCCGAGCACGGCCGCCGACGAGGCGAATGCCGATACGATGCCGCCGACGTAGCACACCAGCAACGCGCCGAGCAGCGGAATGCCGATGCTGGAGACGCCGTTGCCGATGTAGTCCACCGCGCCGGCCTGCTCCAACACCGCCACGTAGGTCACCACGCCACTGATCAGCAGCACGGTGGACCAGCTGATGCCATCGACAGCGCCCTTCTGCGCGCTGGGCGAGATCAACGCCAGCGCCACCGCCACGGTGATCGACACCAGGCCGACGTTGAGGTTGTAGATCAGCGCCGCCACACCCAGGCCGAGCAAGCCGACCAGGGTGACCAGGCGGTCGCGGGTGAGCGCCACCGCTTGCAGCGCGAGTGGATTGGTGGACAGCGTGCCGCCACCGGCGGACACCAGCGCGCCATGGCCTTCGATGGCGAACGCACGCTGCGAGGACTGGTCGGCGACCGGCGCGTAGCCGGCCTCGGGCAGGCTGAGTTCATGCCTCCGCAGCAGCGTGAGCCCGCCGAAGGCGCAGAAGCAGATCACCGCCATCATCAGGTTGAAGCCCAGACTGGTGAGGAACACCGCCATCTCGGTGACATCCAGGCCCGCCTTCTCCACCACCTTGTTGGTGATGCCGCCATACACGCTGATCGGCGAGAAGCCGCCGGCCTGCGCGCCGTGGATCACCAGCAAGCCCATCAGCAGCGGATTGATGCGGTATTGCTTGGCGAAGCGCAGCGCCACCGGGCCGATGATCGCTACCGCCGCCGGGCCGAGCGCGCCGAAGGCGGTGAGCACGGCGGTGACGACGAACATTACCCAGGGAATGGCGCCTATATGCCCGCGCACCACCTTGACCGCCCAGTGCACGAGCAGGTCGATGGTGCCGTTCTTCTGCGCGATCGCGAACAGATAGGTGATGCCGACCAAGGTCAGGAACAAGTCGCCGGGAAACCCGCCCAGCACCTCCTTACCGTCCATCCCCACCCACACGCCGCCAATGATGAAGGCCAGCGCGAACGCCACCGCGCCCATGTTGATGGGCAATGCGGTAGCCACGACAAACATGATGACCAAGCCAAGAATCGTTGCAATTTGCGGACTCATGCGTCCTCCCGAGACAGCTGCTGCGTGTCGCGTCGAATGGCGGCCCGCCATTCCGGGGTTGCTGGACAAGCACCGCAGCGGCGCACCGATGCGCAAGGCCACGGCGGGCAGCGTGCGGACATGCGGTTCAAACCACCCCGACTGGCGGGCGCTTGCCTACACCGTGGCACTGCATGACCGTCTTGTTCGCGCGCCAGGGCGCCTGACGGACTCCATAATTACATCGTAATTATGGGTTTCAGGAATGTCCCGCCGCGCTGCAGCACCTCTGGCTGACGCGCAACAGGCGGGGTCATCGGTGTGTCTGCCGCTTCCGCCGTGCGGGCACCGTCTCCCCTTGCGGCAGAAGGCGGCGCGCAGCACCGGACGAAGGCAGCGCAAACGCAAAGGCCCGCCAATGGCGGGCCTTTGCACTACTGCACAACCGAACGATTACTTCGCCGGTGCAGCGCCTTCCTTCGGCAGCTTGGCTTCGGTGGTGATGCGCACCTTGACCTCGTCGCTGACGTTCGGCGCATAGGCGCCCACGCCAAAATCACTGCGCTTCAGCGTGGTGGTGGCATCGAAGCCGATCGCCGGCACCTTGGCCATCGGATGCTCGCCGCCGCCGTTGAGCGTCACGTCCAGCGTGACCGGCTTGGTCTGGTCCTTGATGGTCAGGTCGCCGGTGACCGTCAGCTTGTTGGTGCCAGCGGCTTCGACCTTGGTGCTCTTGAAGGTCGCGGTGGGGAACTTGGCCGCGTCGAAGAAATCGGCGGCCTTCAGGTGTTCGTCCAGCTTGGCGGTGAAGCTGTTCAGGCCCGACAACGGCAAGGTGACCTGCACGCTGGACTTGGTCACGTCGGCGGCGTCGTAGACCAGGGTGCCGTCGGCATTGCCGAAGTGCGCGGTCGGATTGGAGAAACCGAAGTGGTTCCACTGCGCCAGTACGTCGGTGTGGGTCGGGTCCAGTGTGTAGGTGCCGGACTGGGCCTGGATCGCGGTGGCGCCGGCATCGGCGCTGGTGACTTCCTCGGCGGCCGGGGTGGCGGCCTCGGCCGGCGCGGTCGCGGCGGTTTCGGCGGCAGGCGCGGCAGTCTCTTCAGCGGGCTTGGAGCACGCGCTGATCGCCAGCGTGAGGGCGAGCGGCAGCAGCAGTTTCTGGGTAGTGTTCATGAATCGACTCCGTGATTGAACGAGGGATGGGGTAACACAGCAGACGGACGAGGACTGCAATAGGGGAACAGAGGAAAGAGAGGGAAACCGACACGCCTCACTCGATGCGCGCGGCCTCATCGAAGCTCAGGCGCGGCAAGCGCGGGAGCAGGCCGGTCGGATCACCGTACCCGAGATTGACCAGGAAATTCGACTTGATCGCGGTGCCGGCGAA
>JAATFS010000213.1 GCA_015655035.1 Lysobacterales bacterium
GATGGCCGACGTATCGGCCGGACGCCTCGGTAGCAGCGCGCCAGTACCTGCGCTGCATCGTCACTGCAAAACTCTGGGAGGGGTTTACGCAATGAAATTCGTCAGCAGATCATCTGCACAACGCCTGGTAGTGGCGGCACTACCAGCCGCGCTGGCATGGGCTATCGCCACTGATGCCAACGCGCAACAGGCCACCGACACCCCAGCCGCGCCCTGCCCCAGCGCCACTCACCCGGCGACTGCGCCCTGCTCCGTGGACCCGGCAGTGAATCTGGATACGGTCGAGGTGCGGGGCGTACGCGGCAGCATCGCCAGCGCCATCTCGCTCAAGCAGAACGCCACGCAGATCATCGACTCGATCGTCGCCGAGGACGTGGGCAAGCTGCCGGACAACAGCGTGGCGGCCGCATTGCAGCGGGTGAGCGGCGTGCAGGTCACGCGTGGCTCCGGTGAAGTCGGCACGGTGCTGGTGCGCGGGCTGCCGGACGTGGTCACCACGCTCAATGGCCGCAACGTTTTCACTACCACCGGGCGCAGCATGGCGCTGGCCGATATCCCCGCCGATCTGCTGCAACGCGTGGACGTGTACAAGACCAGCGGCGCGGAGAACATCGAGGGGGGTATTGGCGGCCTGATCGACGTGCGCCTGCGCCGCCCCTTCGATTTCGACGACGACTGGACCCTGGCCGGCAGCGCCCGCGCGGTGTACAGCCGCAATTCCGGCGAGGCCGATCCCAATGGCAGCCTCACCGCCAACCGGCTGTGGAATACCGACCACGGCAAGTTCGGCGTACTCGGCAGCGTGTCCTACCAGTCGCAGCGCTACCAGGAAAGCAACACCTTCAACGGCATCTACAGCTTGAAGGACAACCCAGCCAGCCCGGGCGAGCAGGTCTACATCCCCGACACCATCGGCTCGATCTACACCCTGGGCGATCGCGACCGGCGCTCGGCCAACCTCACCTTCCAATGGGCGCCGAACGAGAACACCGAGCTGTATTTCGAGAACTTCTACGTCGGCTACCGCAACGATTCGCAGGTCAATTTCTGGATCCCGTTGCCAACCCTGGTCAACGCCGGCAACGTGGTCAGCCTGAGCACCAAGCCCGGTACCAACGTCGCCCAGCGCATCACCGCGCGTGACCTGTTCACGCTGACCAGCAACCAGGCCTATGCCAACAGTTCCGATACCTACCAGAGCGCGATCGGCGGCAGCTGGAAGGGCGAGCGCCTGAGCCTGTCCACCGACCTGGCCTATACCTACAGCAAGGCCGACAACCGTAATTTCATCCTGGATACGGCACTCGTCGCGCCGTTGATCACGATGAATTTCGACAACCGCGGCGCCTCCGATGCGCAGGTCACCCAGGCCGACGGCAGCGCCTACGACCTGACCGACAGCGCCAATTACTCGCTTAACCAGTACTACGATGGCTGGAGCCGGCAAGTCGGCAAGGATTGGTCGTGGAAGGCCGATGCGCAGCTGCAACTGGACGCCGGCCCGCTCACGTTCCTCGATGCCGGCGTTCGCGCCAGCCGCCGCAGTGCCGAGAATATCGCCGCCGATACCGGCGGGCGCACCAACGTCAGTGGCAACACCGTGTCCGTGGACAGCCTGCCCGGACTGGCCGCGCTCACGCCCAGCAACTTCCTCAATGGCGAGCGCAGCGTCGCCACCTCGCAATGGCTGGTCGCCGATCGCGACTACCTGATGTCCAATGCCGCAGCGATTCGCGCCGCGATGGGCTACGACCCTGCCGATCCGACCGCCAGCCCGTCGCTGTTCTTCGACGACCAGGAGGACAGCTACGCTGCCTACCTGCAAGGGCGGTATTCGATGCACCTGGGCGAGATGGCATTGGACGGCGCGATCGGATTGCGCGCGGTACGACTGAATTCCGAACTGGATGGCACCCAGATCGTCGATGGAAGCCCGGCGCCGGTGAGTATCCGCAAGCGCGATACCGAAGTACTGCCGAGCTTCAGCGCCAACCTCAGCTTGCGCGACAACCTGCTGCTGCGCGCGTCCTACGGCAAGTCGATCACGCGCCCCAGCTTTGCCGCACTCAATCCGCAGCTGAGCCTGTACCAGGCCACCGCCACGGTGCCGGCTACCGGCACCGGCGGCAACCCTGAGCTGGACCCGGTGAAGTCCGACAATGCCGACCTGTCGCTGGAATGGTATTTCCGCCCAGGCTCGCTGTTGTCGGCCGCGTTGTTCCATCGACGCATCGACGGCTACATCCAGACCTACGCCAGCGACGAGACGATCGGCGACGTGAGTTACTCGGTAAGCCGGCCACGCAACACCGGCCGTGGCACGCTCAAGGGCGCAGAGTTGGCGTACACCCAGTTCTTCGACTTCCTGCCCGGTTGGCTGTCCGGTTTCGGCACCCAGCTCAATGCCACCTTCATCGATGCGCAGACGCAATCGCCTACCGGCGAAATGCAGGACCTGGTCAACGTCTCGGACCGCTCCTACAACGCGGTACTGATCTACCAGAAAGGCGGCTTTTCCAGCCGGCTGGCCTACAACTGGCGCAGCGAGTACGCGCTCAGCTACACCGCCAGTGGCGACCAGCCGCAATCGATCTACGTGGCGCCTACCGAATCGCTGGATTTTGCGATGAACTACGACCTCGACCCGTCGCTGACGGTGTCGCTGGAGGCCACCAACCTGCTCGGCAAGGTGGCGCGCAATTACTTCGGCAACGCGTATTTGTACCCGCGCGATGTTGGCGTCATGGAACGCACGTTCTCGGTTGGATTGCGCTTTCGTTTCTGATCGCCAAACGGTTACGGCGACGGGACTGCCGTCGCCCCACCCTGCCTTTCCCCCGCACAACGTTTCTTCGCTCTGGACCAGGAGAGGTTCCCGGCAATGAAGTGTGCACATCCCCGTCATCCCTACCCTCGGCGCCTGCCGTGCGCCATCCTGCCGGCGGCGTTGGCCCTGGCCATCGCCACCCCGGCGTTCGCGCAGGACACCGCTGCCGCCGAGCGCGGCAGCTGCCCCACTGCAGACGATCCACAGGCGCGTTGCGCGGCCAGCGCCACTGACGCGGTCGAGCTGGACAAGATCCAGGTACACGGTGTCCGTGGCAGCCTGATCAGCGCACAGGCGATCAAGCAGAGCACGCGCCAGGTGGTCGATGCCATCGTGGCCGAGGACATCGGCAAGTTCCCCGACAACAACGTGGTGGAAGCCTTGCAACGCGTGACCGGCGTGCAGACCACGGGCCGCGGTGGCGGTGAGGTGGCCTCGGTGACGATCCGTGGTCTGGGCGATGCCAGCACCACGATCAACGGCCGGCAGATGTTCACTGCCGCCGGGCGCTCGGTGGCACTGGCCGATATCCCGGCCACGCTGCTGTCGGAAGTGACGGTCTACAAGACCCGCTCGGCCGACCTGGTGGAAGGCGGCATCGCCGGCCAGATCGACGTGCGTACGCATCGCCCGTTCGACTTCGATGGCGCCAAGGCATCGCTGGCCGCACGCGGCATCTATGCGACCCATACCGA
>JAATFS010000171.1 GCA_015655035.1 Lysobacterales bacterium
GCACGGATGGCCTGCTCGCCGGCCAGCTTGCTTTCGCCATAGACGCCCAGCGGCGCGGTCGGATCCTCCGGCAGGTACGGGCGCGTGCCCTGCCCGTCGAACACATAGTCGGTGGAGTAATGCACCAGCGGTACGCCGTGGGCCGCGCACCAGTGGGCAATCGCTTCCGGTGCCCGTGCGTTGGCGGCGAATGCCGCCTCGCGCTCGGTCTCGGCCTTGTCCACTGCGGTATACGCGGCGGCGTTGACCACCCACTGCGGCTGCAGCCGCTCCAGCAGCCCGGTCAGAGAGGCGGGATCGGCAAAATCGGCCTGCTCGCAGGCGCGGCCATCGGGCAGCGTACCGCTGCGCGTGGTCGCCACCACCTCATGCCCGCCCAGCGCCCGCAACAGCTCCTGGCCGACCTGGCCATTGGCTCCGAACACCAGCACCTTCATGCCGTAAATACCGGCAGGCGGTCTTCGGCGATCTGCTCAAGGAACGGCGCATTGGCGTCCTTGGCCGACAGCTGTGGATCGGAGATCGGCCAATCCACGCCGATGGCCGCATCGTCCCAACGCACACCGGCATCGGCTTCCTTCACGTACACATCGGTGCACAGGTAGCTGAAGATCGCCCGCTCGGACAGCACCGCAAAGCCATGCGCAAAGCCTTCCGGGATCCAGAACTGCTTCTTGTTCTCCGCCGTCAGCACTACCGCAGCCCACTTACCGAACGTCGGCGAGCCACGGCGGATGTCCACCGCTACGTCGTACACCTCGCCTTCCAGCACGCTCACCAGCTTGCCCTGCGGTCGTGGCCACTGGTAGTGCAAGCCACGCAGTACACCCTTGGAGGAGGAAGACACATTGCTCTGCACGAATTTGGTCGGCAGGCCGTGCTCACCGAAGCGCTCGGCATTCCAGGTCTCGAAGAAGAAACCGCGCTCGTCGCCGAACACCGCCGGCTCGATCACTACGCAGCCCGCCAAATCCGTCTTGATGATCTTCATTACTTCACCAGGCCTCGCTGGATCAGGTTCATCAGGTACTGGCCGTAGCCGTTGTTGGACAGCGGCTTGGCCAGCGCTTCCAATTGCGCCGTATCGATCCAGCCCTGGCTGTAGGCGATCTCTTCCGGGCAGCTCACCTGCAAGCCCTGGCGGGCCTGGATGGTCTCGATGAAGTTGGACGCCTCGTGCAACGACTGGTGGGTACCGGTATCCAGCCAGGCATAGCCCCGGCCCAGTTGCTCCAGGTACAGCGCGCCCTCGTCCAGGTAGCGCTTGTTGAGGTCGGTGATCTCCAGCTCGCCGCGTGGCGAAGGCTTGAGCGCGGCGGCGTATTCGGGCGCCTTGCCGTCATAGAAGTACAGGCCGGTGACCGCATAGTTGGAGCGCGGCTGGGTGGGCTTTTCCTCGATGTCGATCACCTTGCCCTGCGCATCGAACTCGGCCACGCCGTAGCGCTCGGGATCGTTGACCCAGTAGCCGAACACAGTGGCGCCGTCCTGGCGGGTATCGGCACGCTTGAGCGTCTCGGTCAGGCCATGGCCGTGGAAGATGTTGTCGCCCAGCACCAGGCAGCTGGGCTGGCCGGCCAGGAAGTCGCGGCCGATCAGGTAGGCCTGGGCCAGGCCATCGGGGCTGGGCTGGATCGCATACTCGATCTTCATCCCCCACTGCGAGCCGTCGCCCAGCAGGTTCTGGAACAGCGCCTGCTCATGCGGGGTGTTGATGATCAGCACCTCGCGGATGCCCGCCAGCATCAGCACGCTGAGCGGGTAGTAGATCATCGGTTTGTCGTACACCGGCAGCAGTTGCTTGCTGACGCCCTTGGTGATCGGATACAGCCGCGTGCCGGAACCGCCGGCCAGGATGATGCCTTTGCGTTGTGTCATGGGTGTTCCTTTATTCGTCCTTCTCGCACGTATGGGAGAAGCGGCCCCGAAGGGCGGAGGGGGAAGACGATCCGGCCCGCTCAGGCCTCGGTGCCGATACGCTCCAGCCGGTAGCTGCCATCGAGCACGCGGTTCACCCAGTCCTGGTGTTCCAGGTACCAGTCCACGGTGTAGGCGATGCCCTGCTCGAAGGTGTACTTCGGCTCCCAGCCCAGATCGCGCTTGAGCTTGGAGGCATCGATCGCATAGCGGCGATCGTGGCCCGGGCGGTCGGCGACATAGGTAATCTGGCTCGCGCGCGGCTTGCCGTCCTCGCGCGGGCGGCGCTCGTCCAGCAACGCGCAGATGGCCTGGACCACCTGGATGTTCTCGCGCTCGGAATTGCCGCCGACGTTGTAGGTCTCGCCGACCTGGCCCTTGGCCAGCACCGTGCGGATCGCCTCGCAGTGGTCGGTCACGAACAGCCAGTCGCGCACCTGCTTGCCATCGCCGTACACCGGCAGCGGCTCGCCGGCCAGCGCCTTGGCGATCACCAGCGGGATCAGCTTCTCCGGGAAGTGGTACGGCCCGTAGTTGTTGGAGCAGTTGGTGGTCAGCACCGGCAGGCCGTAGGTGTGGTGGAACGCCCGCACCAGGTGGTCGGAAGCGGCCTTGGAGGCCGAGTACGGCGAGTTGGGCGCATACGCCGTGGTCTCGCTGAACTTGCCGGTCTCGCCGAGCGTGCCGTAGACCTCGTCGGTGGACACGTGCAGGAAACGGAATGCCTGCCTGGCCTCGCCCTCCAGCGCCTTCCAGTAGTCGCGCACCGCTTCGAGCAGGCCGAGCGTGCCGACCACGTTGGTCTGGATGAAGGCGCCAGGGCCGTCGATGGAACGGTCCACGTGGCTCTCGGCGGCGAAGTTGAGCACCGCGTCGGGCCGATGCTCGGCCAGCAGGCGTGAGATCAACTCGCGGTCACCAATGTCGCCTTGCACGAACACATGGTTGGGGTTGCCCTCCAGCGAGGACAGCGTGTCCAGGTTGCCGGCGTAGGTCAGGGCGTCGAGGTTGATCACCTTGATGCCGCGCGCCACGGCCTCCAGTACGAAGTTACCGCCGATGAAGCCGGCGCCGCCGGTTACGAGCCAAGTCATTCAAATTCCTCGTTTATCAAGCGCCGAAGCGCTTATGCGGTCGTCAGCCGCTTAGGATAGCGGCTTCCCGCCTTCCGATCGGCACGTCGTCGACGGAGTAAATGTAAAGTCGAGCCGCCCGGCCCCATCCATACGCCATCGCATGGACGGCTCTGCCCGGTTAGAATCGAGCCGTAATTGCCCCGTGCCAGCCGCCGCGGCCGGGCCTTCCCGCAACAGCTGAAGGATCTCGAACAAGATGAAAATCCTCGTCGCCTACAAGCGCGTGGTGGACTACAACGTCCGCATTCAGGTCAAACCGGATGGCTCCGGCGTGGTGACCGATGGCGTCAAGCTCTCGGCCAACCCCTTTGACGAAATCGCCCTGGAAGAAGCCCTGCGCCTGCGCGATGCCGGCATCGCCACCGAAGTGGTGGTCGCCACTCTCGCCCCGGCCGATGCCGCCGCCCACCTACGCAATGGCCTGGCGATGGGCGCCAACCGCGCCCTGCACGTCGTCACCGATACCGCCATCCAGCCACTGACTGCTGCGCGTGCCCTGCTCAAGCTGGTCGAGAAAGAACAGCCGGACCTGGTCATCCTGGGCAAGCAGGCCATCGATGACGACGCCAACCAGACCGGACAGATGCTGGCCACGCTATGGGGCCGTCCGCAGGCCACGTTCGCCTCCAGGCTCGTCGTCGCCGATGGCAAGGCCACGGTCACCCGCGAAGTCGATGCCGGCCTGGAAACGCTGGAAGTGGACCTGCCGGCGGTGGTCACCACCGACCTGCGCCTGAACGAGCCGCGCTTCATCAAGCTGCCGGACATCATGAAGGCCAAGAGCAAGCCGCTGGAGACGATCGCCTTCGCCGACCTCGGCGTGGACGCCAACGACAGCCTGAAGACCACGCATTACGCCCCGCCAGTCAAGCGCAGTCGCGGGGTCATGGTGAAGGACGCCGCCGAACTGGTGGCCGCACTCAAGCAAAAGGGGTTGCTGTAATGAGCAAGGTTCTCGTAATCGCCGAACACCTCAACGGCCAGCTCAACGCGGCCACCGCCAAGACCGTCAGCGCCGCACAAGCGCTGTCGCCGGAGGCCATCGACATCGTGGTGCTCGCCGACGCCCCGGGGGCCGTGGCCGCGCAAGCCGCCCAGATCGCCGGCGTAACACGCGTGCTGACGGTGGCAAACCCCGCCAATGCCCAGGCCTTGGCGCAGGTACTCGGCCCGCAGGTCGCTGCGCTCGCATCCGGCTACAGCCATGTATTCGGCCCGTCCACCACCTTCGGCAAAGACCTGCTGCCGGTGGTCGCTGCGCTGCTCGGCGTCAACCAGATATCGGACCTGATGGCCGTCGAAGGCGCCTACACGTTCAAGCGCCCGATCTATGCTGGTAACGCGATCATCACCGTCGAAGCGCCGGCCGACCAGATCGTGGTCGCTACGGTGCGAACGGCCTCGTGGCCGGAAGCGGCTCAGGGCGGCAGCGCACCGGTGGAGGCGGCGAACGTGCAGGCCGCGCTACCAAGCCACACCCGCTTCGTCGGCCTGGCCGCCGGCAGCTCCGACCGCCCCGACCTGCAAAGCGCCAAGCGCGTGGTATCGGGTGGCCGCGGCGTCGGCTCGGAAGAAAACTTCAAGATCATCTACCAGTTGGCCGACAAGCTGGGGGCTGCGGTGGGCGCCTCGCGCGCGGCCGTGGATGCCGGCTACGTGCCCAACGAACTACAGGTTGGCCAGACCGGCAAGATCATCGCGCCGGAACTGTACGTGGCCATCGGCATCAGCGGCGCGATACAGCACCTGACCGGCATCAAGGACGCAGGCACGATCGTCGCAATCAACAAGGATGCGGAGGCTCCGATCTTCGAGATTGCGGATATTGGATTGGTGGGGGATTTGTTTGCGTTGTTGCCGGAGTTGGAAGCGGCATTGGCATAGGATGAGGGCAGCACGACAAAGGGCGCCATCCATCAAGGTGGCGCTCTTCTGATCGCATACCCATCCAGGGTCGGGATCGGAGTCACTGGAAGAAGACTGTATCTACTTAAGTCCATCAGGTCACCCGCAACGATATCCATGCTAGCGGCGGCCATCAACAAACCAGATGGGAAGCAAGATTGAAGTCCGCCACCGTCACTACCAAGGGCATGGTCAGGAGCAATGCCCGTATCCAATTCTTCTACCGCGCCCAGAGCGGATCGGCCGTAAGGCAGATTAGCCAAATTTGAATTGATACCCAACGTCAGCTCGTCCAGCACAGCGCGATCAGAGCACTGGCTGTCATTTCCCTCTCCCTGCGCAACAGTCTTTCATACCGTCAGATATGCCAAGAAGCTGACGCTGCCCACATGGGCCCGTGCTTCTTGGTGGCTCCTCTCAGGGACAACTTCACTATTCCACCCTAGCGCTGACCGGGGCCACATCCAGGTCATGTAGCCATACCCGTCCCTCGAGAACAGCCGAGACGCTGAGAGTCTCATTAGCGTCTGCACCAGAGCCGGGCACGATGAACTCGACCTCGCGCGACTGCCCCGGTTCAATGTCGCCACCATGTGCCTCCAGTTCAATTCGCGACACCCATTTGGCCGGGTCCGGAGAAGTAGTCGCAATTGAATGCAACTGCCACGACAGACGAAACGGCTGAACAGCAGGGTAGGCGGGAAGCGTATAGTCGGAACCGTTGCTGATGCGCACATGTACCCGCCAGTCGGAGGCAGCCGGCTCGATCGATACGATCTGCAACCTGACCTTGCGCAGTTGGTCTATGGGTATCCGCATCCAACTCGCTTCCGCACATCCGGGATGCCCGACGATGAACACCAAAGCGTGGGCCTGCAGCGGCGGCTCCCTGTGCAGGCGCTCGGCATAAAATTGCGCTGCGGCGCGAAGCCGGTTCACCGCCTGTTGGCATGCGGGCAACTCGGCGTCACCACTGTAGCCCGGCGCGGAATTGCCCGAATAACCATTGAGAGTGTTGCGGCCCAGCTCCTGCGCCAGGGACATGCCATCCAGTTCGGTGACAAAGGATGGCTCTTCCGGCGAACCGGGTACATACAGCACTGCATCGGCGGGCACAGTAGCAGGAAGGCTCTCTCTTAGCTTCTGGACACGCCCCTGTGCCTCCTGCGGCTCGAAATGCATCGTCTTCACCGAAGACGCTTCGGCAATCATGAGGATTGCCAACACACACGCCGCCAGGCTTGAAAAACCGCCTCGGCTGCGAAGCGCATCCACACCCAGCGCCACCAGAATGGCTGCAGGCAGAGCCATGATCAGGATAATCCGCGACACCGCGCGGATGGAATTGGCTCCCGGAAGAACCGCGATCAGGCTGTAGGCCGAATGCCCGGCGACACTCAGGGTCAGTAGTACCAGCATCGCGATCGAAAGCAGCGCCGTCCAGCGCAATGCAGATTTGGATAGAAACAAACCTGACAGCGCGAACAATCCAGCGCCCAGCCCCAGGAACATCTGCTGTTCTTGTCGCATCGGCATCGAAGGCACCAACCACTGGCTCAACCTCCCCCATAAGAGGGAATTGTCCGCCAACAGATAGCTACGAATACGCGGCAGCATGGAGCCGATTTCCGCCGAATCCCGATGGAACTGGTACAACCGCGAAAAGTGCAGGTAGGGATACATCAGCCAAAGTAAGCCGGCTGCTGCGATCGCCATCATGCCCAGCGCCAGTACCAGATCACGCCGCGGAAAGAATGCGGTATGGATAGCCGATTCCGCTCGCAGCCGCCAAGGCCATTCCCGCTCCATGATGGCCTGCGACAGCGCCCAGGCTCCAAGCAACAGCACTGTGAAATAACCAAGGTAGATGGAGAGGTAGAACTGTCCCGTTATCGTCAGCGCGACCAGACCGAGCCACAACCAGCCACCTTGCTCGCGGAAACGCTGCCAAAACAGCAGTGCAACCGGCGCCAGACACCTATACATCAACTGTGCATGGCCGTACTTGATGCTGACCGGCATCGCGTACGCGAAGAGAAAGGCACCCACCGCGCTGGCGACCGGCGAGAAACGCATCCTGCGCAGGAGGTAATGGCAGGCGAAGAAGTTCAGCGCGTACGCCGCCAAATACCACAGATCGAAAGAGTGGTACCGATCGGCTCCCAGCATGCGAAAGATGGAATACAGCCAAGCGCTGCCCCAGTGATTGTCGCTGAAGCTCAGGACACCCGGCATGGGATAAAAGAATCCCGGGTTGATCAGGCTGACTTCCACGCCAGTCAACCAGCGATAGAAGTACTCCAGAATGATGCCGTTGAAACGCGCATCGCCAATGTCGCCGGGAACACAGGCCATCCGACAGGTATGTGCCAGGGGAACGAGCCAGAACCCGAGGGCGAACAGTGCCAACGGTGCAAGCCAACGCCATTCCTTGTCGGCGAAATGTCGGCCTGGATGAGCTGAAGCCATGCTAGTCATGCAGGAATTCCTATCAGCTTACCGACAACGATAATCCGAGCCCATCGTACTTCCACGGAAAGGGTCGGTCAGGGCATCTGTATACTTCCCCATCAGCAATCGGTGGGTGGGCAGCAGATTCTTACGGTAAAAACGGCTAAAGGAGGCCAGATGCTCCCCGCGTTCCGTCAGCCTGACACAACCGTCATGGATCTGGATGGTTCCGGACTGCAATTGCTCGGTTAGCCGTACCTCGACCAAATGGTGTTCGCGCACATATTCATCGGTAAAAACCTGGCGGAAGGCATCCTCACGAATACCGCCACCGCGCTGCTGCAGCTTTTCGAGAATGTAAAAGGAAAGCGAGCGATCAATGACAGTCGGCACGGAAATGGCGAAAAGATAGCCTCCCAGAATCCAGATCGCCAGGAGTTGGGTCGTTTCCAGAGTGGTGAAGCCGCGAAAGAAGCGCGCCATCGCCAAACCCGCGCCCACCAGTACCGCCGCAATGATGCCATCCAGAATGCTTGCGTAGAAAACCACATTAACCGGCAGGTGGCGCATGTGCAGGTAGTAGACCACCAGCAGTGTAACCACATAGGCCAGGGTGGCCAGACCCACCTTGAGAAACTTGTTCATTTGAAGACCATGAATTTGTTGGCGACAAAACTGAAAGCCACTTGCATACAGGTAGCGACCAGGAAACCTGCGCTGTAATCGAGCGCGTAGATGTCAGTCCAGAGGTGCAGAATTCCCGCGTGCAGCAGCGCAATAAAGCCGTAAGTAGCTACAAACAGCATTCCCTGCCTGGCAAACCCGCCGCGGGCGGCGCGAAATACGAAATACCGGCTCCCCAGAAATGACACGGCAATGCCGAAGATCGCGGCGACTCCATTCGCCGCACCCGCCGACTGCATCCCCAGCACTTCCATATTGAAGCGCAGCACACCGTAGTGGACGGCCGTCGCCACCAACCCATTGATTAGGTATCTGACGATCTGACTTCGCAGACCAGGGCTAGGTGTGGCGGACATGCAGTACTTCTGCCAGGAAATCCTTGTACGTCCCCGGCACCAGAACACCACCACTGCGAATCATGCCCGACATCATCAGGACGATAAGGGTCAGCGCTGCGGTTTGCAGGAAAACCAGCAGCAGGATTCCGGTCACCAGCGAGAACCAGCCAGGCGTGGCGAATCCCGCCATCTTGAGGACCAGGGCGAGCCCTCCGCCCAGCACCGTCAAGCCGGCAACGGCGACACAGGCGATTCCGACACGGACGAGCACGTCTTCGGCAAAGACCATGAGCGCACGGAATCCATGCAACGCAAGCCCGACGAAGTTCATCTTGCTGCGGCCTGCATAACGCGGCCCACGGTCCAATGCACAGGTGGCCACACGAAGCTTGGAGTTGAGCACACACGCAGCGACGTGCGTCCACAGTTCCTGCATCGCAGCCAGCCGCCGCACCGCTGACATCCTTGCGGCCATGAAATTGCCGAAGCTGATCCTGCGCCCACTGAGGAACGAGAACAGCCACTTGTAGACGATATAGAAGGTACGGAATTTAATGGTCTCGACCCGGCTCTTGCGCGTGGCCACTACTACGTCGACCTGCGGGGAATCCAACCCACGCAGCAACTCGGAGATGCTCTCGGGGGTATCCTCGCCATCGGAATCCATCACAATCACCTTTTGTTCGTCGCTGAAATGCTCAGCCACATAACTCAGCCCGATTGCGATGGCTCGCTGGTGACCGACATTGCGACGCAACTTGATGACCACGCCATCCAGGCCGGCGGCGGCGATGGCTGCAGGTTCCAGAGGCTGGCGTACCGACCCGTCGTCAACCGCGACGACGTAGGTACCGGCTCCCTGGCTCCTGGCAAGCTCTTGAAAAAGCCGGCTCGAGGCTTCGACATCCTCGAACACTGGCATTACAACCACAAGTGACGGTACGGTGCTACTCATTGCTGCAAGCGCTCACGAAAGTAGGCAATGGTTTCCTTCAGACCGTCCTCAAGCGCGACCTTCGGCTCCCAGCCCAGGTTCGACTGAGCCAGGGTGATGTCCGGCTGACGCTGCTTCGGATCATCCTACGGCAACGGCTGGAAAACGATTTTCGAGGTACCTCCCACGAGTTTCAGCACCGTCTCGGCCAACTGCAGCATCGTAAACTCACCCGGGTTGCCTATGTTGACTGGACCCGTGAACTCCGAAGGACTATCCATCAGGCGCAGCATGCCTTCGACAAGATCGTCGACGTAGCAAAAGCTTCGCGTCTGGGTGCCATCGCCATAGATGGTGATCGCCTCACCACGCAGCGCCTGCACAATGAAATTGCTGACAACACGGCCATCGTTGGGGTGCATCCGCGGGCCGTAGGTATTGAAGATGCGCATCACCTTGATCTCCAGCTGGTGCTGGCGCCAATAATCGAAGAACAGGGTTTCCGCACAACGCTTGCCTTCGTCATAACAGCTGCGGATGCCTACCGGATTCACCCGCCCCCAGTAGCCTTCGACCTGCGGATGAATTTCCGGATCGCCGTAGACCTCGCTGGTACTGGCCTGGAGGATGCGGGCGTGCACGCGCTTGGCCAAGCCCAACATATTGATCGCCCCGTGCACGCTTGTCTTCGTCGTCTGTACGGGATCGGACTGGTAGTGTACCGGCGACGCCGGGC
This sequence comes from Lysobacterales bacterium, assembly GCA_015655035.1. Lineage (GTDB taxonomy): Bacteria > Pseudomonadota > Gammaproteobacteria > Xanthomonadales > Xanthomonadaceae > JAATFS01. The sequence continues at coordinate 10,102 of JAATFS010000171.1, forward strand.
AAGCCAGATTGAATATCCTGTCCACCTCTACGTATAGCGGGAAGGTCACATCGTGCCGCATGAGCTCAAAGCGTGGATGGTTGAGCAGCCCTGCGACATTCGCCTTGTTGCCCGTGTAGAAATTATCTACACACAGAACATCGCGGCCGGACTCGATCAGTCGATCACAAAGGTGGGAACCGAGAAAGCCGACACCTCCGGTCACTAACACCCTACTGTCATTTTGAAACATGTAATCCCCCTGTTGGATAACACCGGCTAACGGATATTAGAGGCGTCAAACTTGCCGCGAATGCGTAACCTGAAATGATACGGCAGTTGACGGGGCGCAATGACGGCCACATATCCTGAATGTGGGCGTCAGCTCCCCCTTCCGCCCCCACGCATCGCCATCCTTCCAAAGCGCCAGCCATTCTAAACGGTGCAGCCACTGAGCTCACTCAAGCAGCGCCCGGGCCACGCTCTCCGCCGACTGGCGCCAGGTCATCGTCGTGATGCCATACGGCTGGCGCCATCCGCCATTGGCCACTCCTTCGACAAGAATCCGGGCCAGCGCCTGATCATCCCCAACCGGGAAATAGGTAGCTTCGTCGCCGGCAATTTCCCGGAACACCGGAATGTCGCTCAACAGAAGAGGCTTGCACTGGCTCCCCGCTTCCACGAGCGGCAAACCGAATCCTTCCGCCAGCGAAGCTTGAACAAGCCCGCTGGAGTGCGCGACTAGCAGCTCCAGATCCGCATCGGAAAGCCCTTCCAGCCAAAACAGGCGCTTCCCGGCCTTCGGATGTTCGCGGAGCCGCCGTGCCAGCGCGTCGACGTTCCATCCATGCTTACCGACGATGACCAATGCGATGTCAGCGCCTTGTTCCCACGCACGCTCAAAAC
>JAATFS010000147.1 GCA_015655035.1 Lysobacterales bacterium
CAAATTACGTATCGGCGACAGCAATACGGTGATGGCCGAAGGCGGTATCCAGGCGGCAGTCAGTGAAGATGACAGCTTGCAGCGGCATTTCGAGGACACACTCAAGGGCGGCCATGGAGTGGGCGAGCGCGAGCTGATCGCACGGATGGTCAGCGACGGACCGGCGACGATCCGTTGGTTGATCCAGCTCGGGATCGATTTCGATCTGGACCAGGATCCTTCACGCGCTGGACGGCTGCTGCGCAAGCGCGCCGGCGGCACGACCGCCGCACGCATCCTCTGCCATCGGGATTTCACCGGGTTGGAGATCATGCGCGTATTGCGCGAAGCGGTGGAGCTGCAAGCCGGGATCAGTTTGATGAACCGCTGCCCGGCGGTCGAACTCCTGTCCAACGGGCAGGGGGCATGTGTCGGCGCGGTGTTGTACGACCTGGAGCGCAGGCGCTTGCTGATGGTGCGTGCCCGCGCGGTCATCCTGGCCACCGGCGGCAGCGGCCGCCTGCATCTGCAGGATTTCGCCACCTCCAACCACTACGGAGCCACCGCCGACGGCCTGGTGCTGGCGTACCGCCTGGGTGCACGGCTGCGCGAGCTGGATTCGTTCCAATATCATCCGACCGGCGTGGCGCATCCACGCCATCTGGCCGGTGGATTGATTTCCGAGGCGGTGCGCTCGGCCGGCGCGCATCTCGTCAATGGGCTGGGCGAACGCTTCGTGGACGAACTGTTGCCCCGCGACGTCGTGGCCGCCGCGATCCTGCGCGAGTGTGCCGAGGGCCGCGGGATCGAGCACGATGCCCAGGTGGGGGTGTTTCTGGATACGCCCGGGCTGCTGGCGCGCGAGCCGGACATCCTGAGCCGGCTGGTGTCACTGGCGCACCTGGCGCGCAAGTGCGGGCTGGATGCCGCGCAGGAACCGCTGCTGGTCCATCCAACCCTGCACTACCAGAACGGCGGCGCCTTGATCGATGGTGACGGCGCCACCGGCGTTGCCGGACTTTATTGCGCCGGCGAGGTGACGGGCGGTATCCACGGCCGCAACCGGCTGATGGGCAACGCGTTGCTGGACATCATCTGTTTCGGACGGCGCGCCGGTGCCGCCGCTGCCGCCGTGCCTGGGCCGATCTGGCAGGGCCGTTGCGGTATCGAGCACGTGCATGACTGGCAGCGCGCGTTGATCCGCGTTGGCCTCGACAGCGCGGTGCGTGCCCCGTTGTTGTATCCCGATTACGGCCATTTCGACCTGCGCGAGCATGTCGCGGCCAAGGAGGCCTTGCGTGCGTGATTTCACTCCGGTCCTGCTGCATCCCGAGTGCCAGGTCGGCGCCGATCTGGCCGCCTGGCTGGCCGTGGGCGGCGGCGAAGGACTGCAGGCCGCGCTCGACGCACCTGGCGACGTGGTCGCGGAGCTGCGCGAAGCCGAGCTGCGCGGCATGGGCGGCGCGGGCTTTCCCACCTGGCGCAAGTGGGAGGCCGCCGCGCAGGCGCCCAGTGCCAGCGGTGACCGCTACGTTGTCTGCAACGGCAACGAGGACGAACCCGGCACCTTCAAGGACCGGCACCTGCTGCGCTGGACCCCGCATCAGGTGATCGAGGGCGCGCTGATCGCGGCGGTCGCCATCGGTGCCAACCATGTGGTGCTGTACGTCAATCCGCACCAGGACGATTCGCTGCGCAGCGTGCGCGAGGCGATCGCGCAATGGCAGGACAGCGTGTTGTTCACCCGTATCGAGCAAACCCTCGGGAGCGCGCTGCAGCTCAGTGCGGTGGCCACCTCCGGCCGCTACATTGGCGGCGAGGAAACCGCCGTGATTTCGTGGCTGGAGGGCAGCTTTCCATTCCCCCGGCGCAAACCACCGTTTCCGGCGCAGAGTGGGGTGTCCGGCGCACCGACGCTGATCAACAACACCGAGACCCTTGCCAACGTGCCGCACATTCTGCGTCGCGGCGCGGCTTGGTATCGCGCACTCGGCGTAGCTCACGCCAGTGGCACCAAGCTGTACTCGTTGTCCGGCGATGTACTCAATCCGGGGCTTTACGAACTGCCGATGGGGACCTCGCTGCGATCGCTGATCTTCGGATGCGGCGGTGGCATGCTGGAGGGCAAGGCGTTCAAGGCGGTGTTCACGGGAGGCCCGTCCAATACGTTGCTTACGGCGGCCGATCTGGACGTGGCGCTGGATTTCGACTCGGTACGTGAACGGCATTCGCGCCTGGGGACGGGGGCGATGATCGTGATCTCCGAAGGCACCAGCATCGTTCGCAAGGTCGCCGAATACATCGAGTTCTTCGCCGCCGGTTCGTGCGGGCAATGCCCGCCGTGCAAGGGCGGCACGCTGCAGATGGCACGGTTGCTGGATCGCATCGATACCGGTTATGGCACCCAGGACGACCTGCGCGCCCTCGACAACCTGTGCCGGATATTGCCGGGTAGCGGCCGCTGTGGATTGATCGACGGTGCCGTCACCGTGGTCGAGAGCTCGTTGCGCACCTTTCCGCAGGAATACGGACTGCCATCCTGCTGATGCGCGGTGGCCGCCGTCAGCGTCGGGCCAATAGCACCAGTACCGCGCCCGTTCCGCCCTGTGCGGGCGGCGCCGAATGGAAGGCAAGCACGTCGTTGCGTTGGCGCAGCAGGCGGTCGACCAGGTTCTTGAGTATGGGTGCGCCGCTATCGGATTGTCGGCCCTTGCCGTGGATGACGCGGACACAACCGTACTCATGCGCATGGGCCTCGAGCAGGAACTGGCGCAGCATCGATTCGGCCTGTTGCGCGGTGGCGCCATGCAGGTCCAGTTCGTCCTGCACCGAAAACTGCCCACGCTTGAGCCGTTGGAACAGTCGGGGCAGCAGGGTGTCGCGGTGATAGCTCGCCGTGTCGCCGGCTTCCAGCGGCGTGCTGCTGCTCAACAGGCGCGCGAATTCACTGTGGGCTTCAGCGTCGTCGTGTTCAGCCATGCGCGCCCGTGGCTTGGGGCGCGGCTTGGTATTGGCTGGCGGCGCCTGTGGCCGGATCGGCTTGACTTCGCCAATCGCTGCACGGAACAGGGCACCGTCGTCTTCGTCTTCGGGATGCGACATGGGCTACAGCCTAGCGCGCCGATTCAGCAGCGCAAGTCGATTTCAGGGGCAAGGCCATGGACGCTTCCGGTATCATGGTCGGGTTTTCCGAGGAGCCCCATGCGCGTACTGGTTTGCAATGACGACGGTGTCGATGCCCCCGGCATCAAGATTCTCGCCGAGAAGCTGCGAGATGCAGGGCACGAGGTCATGGTGGTGGCGCCGGACCGCGATCGCTCTGGCGCGAGCAATTCGCTGACGCTGGACATGCCGATCCGCACCAGGCGGATCGATCACTACACCTGCAGCGTCGCGGGCACGCCCACCGACTGCGTGCACCTGGCCTTGACCGGCATGCTCGATTACGAGCCGGACATCGTGGTGTCCGGGATCAACAATTCGGCCAATCTGGGCGACGACGTGATCTATTCGGGCACCGTGTCCGCAGCGATGGAAGGGCGGTTCCTGGGCCTGCCATCGGTCGCGGTTTCGTTGGTCACCCGCAATCACGAAGCCCATCATTACGAAACGGCTGCACGCGCTGCGGTGGAGATCGTGGCGCGACTGAAGGCCGATCCATTGCCCGCCGACACCATCCTCAATGTCAATGTTCCGGATCTACCGTGGAGCGAGGTGAATGGCGTCGAGGTGACTCGCCTGGGCAATCGCCACCGGTCGGAGCCATGCCTGCCGCAGAGCGATCCACGCGGCGCCACGGTGTACTGGATAGGTCCGGCCGGCCCGGAACAGGACGCCGGCGCCGGCACGGACTTCCACGCGGTACGTACCGGATTCGTCTCGATCACGCCGATCCATGTCGACCTGACCCGTTACCAGGCGCTGGAAAAGGTCGCCGGCTGGGTTGCCGGTTTGACTGCTGCATTGGACCAGCCGGCATGACGCCACGATTGAGGCTGCAGCCGGAAGCGGTGGGCATTGGCATGACCTCTCAGCGCGTGCGCGACCGCCTGGTCGAGCGCCTGCGCGAAGCCGGGATCCAGGACGAGACCGTACTCAATGCGCTGCGCACGGTGCCTCGCCATCTGTTCATCGACGAGGCCCTGGCTTCGCGCGCCTACGAAGACACCGCGCTGCCGATCGGCCACGGACAGACCATTTCCCAGCCTTGGGTGGTCGCGCGGATGACCGAGGCCATCGCCCAGGTCGTTCCCAAGAAGGTGCTGGAAGTCGGTACCGGTTCCGGCTACCAGGGCGCGATCCTGGCGGCGCTGGGACTGGAGGTCTATACCGTCGAACGCATCGGGGACCTGCTGCGGCAAGCGCGCAAACGCTTCCGTCAGCTCGGGATGAACGTTCGCAGCAAGCATGACGATGGCCGTATCGGCTGGCCGGAGCATGGTCCCTACGATGCGATCGTGGTCACTGCGGCAGCGCCCGCGCTGGTAAGCGCGCTGATCGACCAATTGGCGGTTGGTGGTCGCTTGGTCGCGCCGGTGGGCGGCCCCTCGTCCCAGTCGCTGGTCCAGCTCACCCGTGGGCAGGATGGCGAAGTCGATCAGCAGGTTCTGGCGCCGGTCACGTTCGTGCCCCTGTTGTCGGGCATGCTGGACTGACTTCCATGGAACTTTGTAGATGAAGATATTCGGGCCGTTGTATGACATGGCCATCCGCTGGTCGCGCCATCGCCGCGCTCCCGCGCTGTTGACAGGCCTCAGTTTCGTCGAAGGTTTCATCTTTCCCGTGCCGCCGGAAGTGATGCTGGCGCCGATGTCGCTGGCCCAGCCCAAACGGGCGATGGGGTTTGCCACACTGAGCCTGGCTGGATCTCTGTGTGGCGCGCTGGTGGGGTACCTGCTGGGGCATTTTGCCTTCGCTGCCGCGCAGCCGCTGATCGAATGGCTGGGTTGGACCCAGAAGATCGACGAGCAGGTGCATCACTTGCGCCAGGTCGTCGCCGAATCGCCGTGGCGCGCGTTCTGGCTGCTGGTGCTGGTGGGTTTCACGCCGATTCCTCTGAAGGTCTTCACCTGGGCCTCGGGTATCGTTGGAATCCCGGTCTTGCCGTTCCTGGCCAGCATGCTGGTGGGGCGGGGCAAGCGGGTGTTCCTGGTGGCGGGCGCGATCCGCCTGGGCGGTGCGCGTGCGGAAGCGGCGTTGCACCGCTGGATCGAGCCGTTGGGGTGGGCTGCCAGCCTGGTGCTGGTGGGATTGGCGGGGTGGTTGGTATGGAGTGCACTGTAAGGATGAGCAAGATGCAGATGGGTAAGCTGAGGAGCGGAGTCGTCGCTGTGCTGGCGGCCGGCGTGTTGACCGCATGCGGTAGCGCAACCGTCGTGCGTCCGTCGGGTGGCTCTGGCAGCAAGGGTTCGGCATCGGCACCGCGAACCTCGGTCGCGCGTCCCGGTGCCACCGTGACCGTGCAGCGGGGCGACACGCTCTACGCCATATCGCGCCGAACCAACGTCACGCCGCTGGATCTGGCCGCGTGGAACGGCCTATCTTCGCCGAGTACGATCTATCCAGGCCAGACCTTGCGGCTGTATCCGCAGGGCGCCGCATACAGCGGGCGGCGGCAGTCCTCGACCGCCACGGCCGGAACTTCAGCGGCGACCGCACCGGCCGCTCCCGTGGCGACCCCCATCAGCAGTGGCTTCAGCTGGCGTTGGCCAGCCGAGGGCGCACTGGTCGGCAGTTTCGTCGCCGGCGAGACCACCAAGCAGGGCGTCGACATTGCCGGCAGCAGTGGCCAGGCGGTAAAGGCTGCCGCCGATGGCGTGGTGGTTTATTCCGGTGCCGGCCTGGTGGGCTACGGCGAACTGATCATCATCAAACACAACGAACAGTGGTTGTCGGCCTACGGCCACAACCGCAAGCGCCTGGTCAACGAAGGCCAGAGCGTGAAAGTGGGGCAGCAGATCGCGGAAATGGGCCGCAGCGGCGCTGCGCGGGACATGCTGCATTTCGAGATCCGCTACAACGGCAAGCCGGTCGATCCGCTGCTGTACCTGCCGAAGAAGTAAGGTTCCGGCAGCCGCCGCCAACCCCTGTTTTTTCGAGGGGAAGGCAGGACACGGGGCTGGTTGCCGGCCCTCCGTGTTGCCGGACGAAGCGCCGGCGGCGCACGTCGGAACGACTTGGGCGCGCGCGAGGACCCGCGCGGCCGAACACGACCGGTGCTCAGTCGGTTCCTGACAGAATCATCGCCAGAGCGACCTTGCGGCCCTCGCTGGCCAGCACGTTGTAGGTGCGGGCCGCGGCGGCATTGGTCATTGCCTCCATGCCGACGCCGCGCGTCAGGCAGGTCGCCATCGCGGCG
>JAATFS010000465.1 GCA_015655035.1 Lysobacterales bacterium
CCGATGAACCTGGGAAACTTCGGGCTCGACCTGAGTGATCCGGCCAGCTCGGGCGTATACCAGGCCGAAGCCGGCGATCTCGACTCGCTGGCCGCGCTGGCGCGCGATGCCGGACTGCGCACGCTGCGCGTGGACCTGGCCGCGTGCCAGAACAAGCACACGTTGCTGATCCGGTTGGCGACCCAGCTGGATTTCCCTACCGACTTCGGCCGCAACTGGGATGCGCTGTCCGATGCCTTGCGCGACCTTAGCTGGCTGCCCACGTCGCAGGGCTATGCGCTATTACTCGACGGTGCCGACGCGCTCGCCGAGCAGGCTCCGGCCGACCGCGACACGCTGCTGGACATCCTGGATGAAGCGGCCAATGCCTGGGCGCACCAGAGCATTGTATTCGCAGCATTCGTGGCGCCGGCAGAGGCCTGCGGCTAAGCGTCCGGAGCAAGCGTCCGCAGTCGGCAGGATGCAGCGCCGGCCTGTCGGTTGCAGCGCTCCCCGGGGCAGCGGGAGCGAAGGGGAAGGCCCACCTTCAGGCGTCCAGTTCCGCCCAGCGCGCGTACGCGCCGTCCAGCTGCGCCTGCGCATCCGTCAATGCCTGGGTATGCGCCGCCACTGCCGCGCTATCGCGCTGGTAGAAGCTCGGATCGCTCATCGCTTCGGTCAGTGCGGCCACCTGGGTTTCCAGCGTCTCGATCTTCGCCGGCAACTGCTCCAACTCGCGCGCCTCCTTGTAGCCGAGCTTGCGCTTGGGCGCGGCCGGCGCTGCGGCAGGAACCGCCGTCGCCGAAGCCTTGGCGACCGCCGCCGCGCTATTGCCCGCCGTCGGCCGCTGGCGCAACCAGTCGGTATAGCCGCCGACATAGTCGCCTACCCGGCCCTCGCCCTCCATCACCAGCGTGGAGGTGACCACGTTGTCGAGGAAGTCGCGGTCATGGCTGACCAGCAGCAACGTGCCGGTGTACTCGCCGAGCAACTCTTCCAGCAGCTCCAGCGTTTCCACGTCCAGGTCGTTGGTCGGCTCGTCCATCACCAGCAGGTTCGACGGCTGCGCGAACAAGCGGGCCAGCAGCAGGCGGTTGCGCTCGCCACCGGACAGCCGCGTGATCGGCGCGCGTGCGCGCTCCGGGGTGAACAGGAACTCCTGCAAATAGCCATGCACATGCTTGCGCTTGCCGTTGATCTCGATGAAGTCGCGGCCCTCCGCCACGTTCTCGATCGCGGTCCAGTCCTCGCGCAACGTGGCGCGGTACTGGTCGAAATAGGCGATCTGCAGATTGGTGCCGGTACGGATCTCGCCTTCGGCCGCTTGCAGCTCACCCAGCAACAGTTTCAGCAACGTGGTCTTGCCGCTGCCGTTGGGGCCGATCAGGCCGATGCGGTCGCCGCGCAGGATGGTGGTGGAGAAATCGCGCACCATGGTGCGCGCACCGAACGCGAACGACACGTCCTTGGCCTCGATCACTTTCTTGCCGGAGGACTCGCCCTGCGACACTTCCATTCGCACGTTGCCCGTCAGCTCGCGACGCTGGCCACGTTCGTTGCGCATCGATTCGAGCCGGCGCACGCGCCCTTCGTCGCGGGTACGCCGGGCCTTGATGCCCTGGCGGATCCACACTTCCTCTTGCGCCAGCATCTTGTCGAAGCGCGCATTTTCCTGCGCCTGCGCGTTGAGGCGTTCCTCGCGACGGCGCTCGTAGTTGGCCCAGTCGCCGGGCCAGCTGCTGACGTGGCCGCGATCGATCTCGACGATCCGGGTGGCCAGCGCACGCAGAAAGCGGCGATCGTGGGTAACGAACACCACGCTGCCATTCCAGCCCTTGAGGAACACTTCCAGCCAGTCAATCGCCTCGATGTCGAGGTGGTTGGTCGGCTCGTCCAGCAGCAGCAGATCCGGCGAGGACACCAGCGCGCGCGCCAGCAGTACCCGCCGCTTCATGCCACCGGACAGCCGTGCGAACTCGGCGTCGCCATCCAGGTCGAGCCGGGTCAGGGTCTCGCTGACGCGCTGGTCCAGCGCCCAGCCGTTGGCGCCATCGATCTTGGACTGGACATGTCCCAGCGCATCGCCATCGAACTCTGCAGCATGGCTGAGCCGGTGGAACTCGGCCAGCCAGTGGCCCAGCTCGCCCAGGCCGTCGGCGACCACGTCGAAGACGCTGCCGGCGGCGCCGTGCGGCACCTCCTGCTCCAGCCGGGCGATACGCACGCCCTGCTGGACGCGCACCTCGCCATCGTCGGGCTTGAGCTCGCCGGCGATCAGTTTCATCAACGTGGATTTGCCGGCACCGTTGCGGCCGATCAGGGCGATGCGCTCACCCGGTTCGATCGTCAGCTCGGTTTTTTCCAGCAACAACGGGCCGCCGACGCTGTAGTCGACGTTCTGCAAGGTAATAAGAGGCATGGGGCTATTGTACGGGAGCCGGGATTGGGTATTGCGGATTCCCCAGCGCGGCAGGCCCCCGCCGGCTCCTGTCCAGGGCCTGGGCACACGCTTGCGTGCGGCGATCCCCAATACCCAATCCCGGCTCCAGTAGAATGCAGCATGACCGAATTCACCACCCTGCCCCTGCACCCGTCCCTGCTGCCCGGCATCGACGCCCTGGGCTATACCGCCCTTACGCCGATCCAGGCGCAGAGCCTTCCGCCCATTCTCGAAGGGCTGGACATCATTGCCCAGGCACCCACCGGCAGCGGCAAGACCGCCGCCTTCGGGCTGGGCTTGCTGCACAAGCTCGATCCGGCCCTGAGCCGGGCGCAGGCACTGGTGCTGTGCCCGACCCGCGAACTGGCCGATCAGGTCGGCAAGCAGCTACGCAAGCTGGCCACCGGCATCCCCAACATGAAGCTGGTGGTACTGACCGGCGGCACTCCGCTGGGCCCACAGCTAGCGTCTCTGGAAGCACACGACCCGCAGGTCGTGGTCGGCACCCCTGGCCGCATCCAGGAACTGGCGCGCAAGCGGGCCCTGCACCTGGGCGGCGTGCGCACGCTGGTGCTGGACGAAGCCGACCGCATGCTCGACATGGGCTTCGAGGAGCCCATCCGTGAAATCGCCGGCCGCTGCGACAAGCATCGCCAGAGCCTGCTGTTCTCGGCCACGTTCCCCGACGAAATCCGCACGCTCGCGCGCGAGCTGTTGAAGGAACCGGTCGAGATCACCGTCGAAGGCGCCGACAGCGCACCGGAGATCGATCAGCAGTTCTTCGAGGTGGATCCCACCTATCGGCAGAAGGCGGTCGCCGGCCTGTTGCTGCGGTTCACCCCGGAATCCAGCGTGGTGTTCTGCAACACCCGCAAGGAAGTGGACGAGGTCGCCGGCTCGTTGCAGCAGTTCGGCTTCTCGGCATTGCCGCTGCATGGGGAGATGGAACAGCGCGACCGCGATGAGGTGCTGGTGCGCTTCTCCAACCGTAGCTGCAACGTACTGGTCGCCAGCGACGTCGCCGCGCGCGGGCTGGACGTGGAAGACCTGTCTGCGGTGGTGAACTACGAACTGCCGACCGATACCGAGACCTACCGCCATCGCATCGGCCGCACCGCGCGCGCCGGCAAGCGCGGACTGGCGCTGAGCCTGGTGGCCCCGCGCGAGGTCGCGCGCGCGCAGGCGCTGGAAGCCGAACAAGGCCAGCCGCTGAAGTGGTCGCGCGCACCGCTGGCCACCGCGCGCCCGGCACAACTGCCGCAGGCGGCGATGAGCACCCTGCGCATCGACGGCGGCAAGACCGACAAACTGCGTCCGGGCGACATCCTCGGCGCACTTACCGGCGAAGCCGGATTGTCGGGCGCGGCGATCGGCAAGATCGCGATCTACCCCACCCGCTCCTATGTGGCGGTGGCCAGCGACCAGGTCGGCAAGGCTCTTTCGAAGTTGCAGGCCGGCAAGATCAAGGGCCGCCGCTTCCGGGTCAGCAAGCTGTAGTCCCCTGGCATGGCCGCGCCGCCCATCGGACGGCGCAGCCCGCTGCGACAGCGACGCTCAGTAGGTCAGCGTCGCCAGCAACGGCACCGGGTCACTCCAGCGCGCTCGACCTTGCAACGCTTCCAGCTCCACCAGCACCGCCGCGCCGACGATCTCGAATTGAAGCTGGCGCACCAACGCCACCGATGCGCGCAAGGTGCCACCGGTCGCGAGCACGTCGTCCACGATCAGTACCCGCGCGCCCGGGAACAGTGCATCGGCCTGGATCTCGATGCGGTCGCGTCCGTATTCAAGCTCGTACTCCTGCGTCAGGATGCGGCCCGGAAGCTTGCCCGGCTTGCGGATCGGCACGAACCCGGTGCGCAACTCGTGCGCCAGCGCCGCACCCAGGATGAAGCCGCGCGACTCGATCCCCAGCACCGCGTCCAGCGGCGTGCCCCGCCACGGCTGCGCCATCGCATCCAGCGCGGCGGCGAAATCCGGGCCGTCGGCCAGCAGCGGGATGATGTCCTTGAACAGGATGCCAGGCTTGGGGAAGTCCGCAACGTCGCGGATGCGCTCGGACCAATGGGCGGGCGTGGCAACGCCGCAGCAGGATTCGTTCATCGATATCTGGGGGGAAAGGGCGCCCCATTCTAGATCAGGACGCCCCAACCCCCTCATCGGCACCCGCTGCCGGCGGATGGGCCTGCAACATGCCGCGTACCAGCACGAAGAACAATGGCACCAGGAAGATCGCCAGCACCGTCCCGGACAGCATGCCGCCGATTACGCTGATGCCGATCTCGCGACGGCTGGCGGCGCCCGCCCCGGTGGACAAGGCCAACGGAATCACACCGGCGACGAAGGCCAGCGAGGTCATCACGATCGGCCGCAGACGCAGACGCGCACCCTCCAGCGCGGCGGCGAGCGGCGCGCGACCGGCTTTGCGCTCGGCCTCGGCGAACTCCACGATCAGGATCGCGTTCTTGGCCGACAGCCCGATCGTGGTCAGCAGGCCTACCTGGAAGTAGATATCGTTGACGAAGCCGGCCAGCGTGGTTGCGGCCACCGTGCCCAGCACGCCCAATGGGATCACCATCAATACCGCGACCGGAATCGCCCAGCTTTCGTATAGCGCTGCCAGGCACAGGAAGATGAAGGCAATCGAGGCGGCGTACAGCCACAGGGTCTGGTTGCTGGACAGCTGCTCCTGGTAGGACAGGCCGCTCCATTGCAGGTCGAATCCTTTCTGCTCGGAAACCAGCGCCTGCATCTTCTGCATCGCCGCGCCCGAGCTTTGCCCTTCGGCGGCGCTGCCCTGCAATTGCACCGCCGACAAGCCATTGAAGCGTTGTTGCAGCTGCGGGCCACGGGTCCAATGCACGCTGGCGAAACTGTCGAACGGCGCCATCTGGCCACCGCCGCCGCGTACGTACCATTGGGCGATATCCTCGGGCAACGCGCGGTATGCGGCTTCACCCTGCACGTACACGCGCTTGACCCGGCCACGGTCGATGAAGTCGTTGACGTATCGGCCACCCCAGGCAGTGGCCAACGTGGTGTTGATGTCGCCCTGCGCCAATCCCAGCGCACTGGCCTGCGCCTGGTCGATATCCACCTGCAGCTGCGCCTTCTCGCCCAGGCCGTTGAGACGCACCGCGGTCAACTGCGGATCGGCGCTGGCCTGCCGCAGCACCGCGACCTGGGCGGCATTGAGCGCGGAACGCCCCGCCCCGTCGCTGTCGCGGATCCACAATTCAAA
>JAATFS010000118.1 GCA_015655035.1 Lysobacterales bacterium
ATAGAAGGCGACCATGAAGTGGTAACGGTCTTCGCACAGGTTCAACGCGTAGCGGCCGGCCGGAAGCTGCGCCGCCAGCCCGCGCACCTGTGCCAGGAACGTGTCCAGGTCGATCGATGCGCCATCGCGCCAGGCCAGCGCTCGGCCCCCCTCGCCAACAGCGAACGGGAGCAACGGCGATGGCGAAGCGGGAACGACGACCTGCATATCGGGCACTGGCGTGAAGCGGCGGGAAGCTAGCTTGGCGGCGCGCGCGGCGGCTGGCAAGCCGCGCGCAGGCCTGCCTTCCGAAGCGCTTCAGCCTTGGCCGGCAAGGGCGGATGCGCCGGCGCGCGCAATCCCCACGCTATGACCATTGGCCGAGTCGGCGATGCGAGCGCGCTGCTACGCTTGCACTTTCATCTGCCGTACACCGGAATCCCATGCGCTCCTTCCTGCATTTATTGCTGCTCTCCCTGTGCTGCGCCGCGCCGCTGGCGGGCGCGCAGACCTCCACGCCGCTCACCATCGAACAGGCCATGGCCGACCCGGATTGGATCGGGCCTTCGGTAGATGCGGCGTGGTGGCAGTGGGACGGCAAGCAGGTGCAGTACCTGCTCAAGCGTGCCGGCAGCCCGGTGCGGGACAGCTATCGCCAGCCGCTGGATGGCAGCGCCGCCGAGCGCGTCGACGACCGCCAGCGCAGCGGGCTGGACGCGGCCGATGCGGTCTACGACCGCCAGCGCCAGCGCATGTTGTTCGTCCGCAATGGCGACATCTTCCTGCGCGACCTGCGCAGCGGCGCGTTGACCCAGTTGACCCGCAGCAACGACGCCGAGTCGCGGCCGCAGTTCGCCAGCGACGGCGGCGCGCTCTGGCGCGGCGGCAACGATTGGTACCACTGGGCGCCCAATGGCGGCACCGCCCAGGTCGCGGTGGTCAAGGCCGCGCGCGACCCCAACGCGGCGCCCAAGGCAGACGTCTTGCGCGACCAGCAACTGGCCTCGCTGGCCACGCTGCGCCGCGACCGCGAGCAGCGCGAAGCATTGCGCCAGCAGGAAGATGCCTGGCGCAAAAGCGATGCCAGCCGCGCCGCCGCGCCGGTCTACCTGGGCGAGGACCTGGCCATCGTCGACAGCGCGCTGTCGCCGGACGGCCGTTACCTGCTGGTAGTGACCCAGGCAAAGAACGCCGATGAAGGCCAGCAAGGCAAGATGCCCAAGTACGTCACCGAGTCCGGTTACGAGGAGTTCCAGCAGGTACGCACCCGCGTCGGCCGCAAGTCGCCGGTGGCACAGGCGCTGTGGCTGGTCGATGTGGCCAACGGCAGCGCCCGGCACCTTTCGTTCGACACGCTGCCCGGGATCGGCACCGATCCGCTGGCGAAGTTGCGCAAGGCCGCCAAGCTCGAACCGCTGAAAGGCGAGCGTGCGATCCAGGTTGGCACCGAAGGCGCGCCGGCCATCCGCTGGAGCGACGATGGCCAGCATGCCGCCGTACTGCTGCGCGCGGTCGACAACAAGGATCGCTGGATCGCCGGCATCGACCTGGATGGGACCGACCCGAGCAAGGCCACGTTGCAATCGCGCCACCGCCTGAGCGATGCGGCCTGGATCAACTGGAGCTTCAACGACTTCGGCTGGTTGCCGGACAACCGTACCCTGTGGCTACTGTCGGAAGAGTCCGGCTACTCGCAGCTCTACACCGTGAGCGCTGGCGGCAAGCCGCGCCAGCGTACCCGTGGCAAGTGGGAAGTGTCCGCACCGGTGCCCAGCGCCGACGGCAGCAGCATGTACTTCCTGTGCAACCAGAAGTGGCCCGGCGACTACGAGGTCTGCAAGCTCGACCTCGCCAGCGACCAGCTCAGCGAGCTGACCGCGCTGGACGGCGTGGAGGAATTCTCGCTGTCGCCGGATGGCGCGCAGCTGCTGGTGCGTTACTCCAGCAGCTACCTGCCGCCGCAGCTGGCGGTGGTGCCGGCAGCCGGCGGCCAGGCCAGGGTGCTGACCGACACCCGCAGCGCCGCGTTCAAGGCGCAACCCTGGGTCCAGCCGCAGTACGTGCAGGTGCCGTCCAGGCACGGTGCCGGCACGATCTGGGGCAAGTACTACGGACCGCAGCATCCCGAGCCGGGCAAGCATTATCCGATCGTGATGTTCGTGCACGGCGCCGGCTACCTGCAAAACGTATCCGCACGCTATACGCCGTACTTCCGCGAGCAGATGTTCCACAACCTGCTGGTGCAGAAGGGCTACATCGTGCTGGACCTGGACTATCGCGCGTCCGCCGGATACGGCCGCGACTGGCGCACCGCGATCTATCGCAACATGGGCCACCCCGAACTGGAGGACTACCTGGACGGGCTGGACTGGCTGGTCGAGACCAAGCAGGGCGACCGCGACCATGCCGGTATCTACGGCGGTTCCTATGGCGGCTTCATGACCTTCATGGCGCTGTTCCGCGCGCCGGGCACGTTCAAGGCCGGCGCGGCGCTGCGCCCGGTCGGCGACTGGATGCAGTACAACCACGAATACACCTCCAACATCCTCAACACCCCGGAGCTCGACCCGCAGGCATACCAGCGGTCCTCGCCGATCAACTACGCCGAAGGCCTGCAAGACCGCCTGCTGATCGCCCACGGCATGGTCGATGACAACGTGTTCTTCAAGGACTCGATAGACATGACCCAGAAACTGATCGAACTGCACAAGGACAACTGGCAGATCGCGCCGTACCCGCTGGAACGCCACGGCTTCACCCGCGCCGATTCGTGGCTGGACGAGTACAAGCGCATCCTCGCGCTGTTCGAGGACACCCTGAAGTGACCGCACCCATCCGCATCGTCGCCGCGCTGATCGGCGACGACGCCGGCAACGCCCTGCTGGTGCGCAAGCACGGCTCGGCGTTCTTCATGCAGCCCGGCGGCAAGCGCGAACCGGGCGAAGACGCATTGACGACGCTGGCACGCGAGCTGCGCGAAGAACTGGGCGTGGGCATCGTCGCCGGCAGCGCGCGGCGGCTGGGCGAGTTCGAGCACGATGCGGTGAACGAAGCCGGACACCGCGTGCGGGCCGAGGCATTCGCGGTGGAACTGGACGGCGCACCCATGGCGCAGGCCGAGATCGCCGAACTGCGCTGGCTGCCGGCAGCGCCGCCCTACCCGGTGCCGGTGGCCCCGCTCAGTGCCGCGTATCTGCTACCGCTGCTGGCC
>JAATFS010000279.1 GCA_015655035.1 Lysobacterales bacterium
CCAACGTTCCACTATCTGCGCACCCGCGCCTTCCAACGAAAGACGGTGCAGGCGCTGCGTATCCGACACCCGGATCGCCTGGGCCAGTAAGTTGCTCAGCACATCCATTGCTTCACCTGACTGCGTATTCGGACGACCTGATCCAGCCGTCCTGTTGCTGCAAAAGTTACCAGATACAGGCTTGCCTGGCACGACCGGACACCCAACGGCATTGCGCGGATGGGCCGCGCAATGCCGGGCCGATCACGCCAGCGTGGACGGATCCGGGCCCAGTCGCTGACCGGCATTGAGCGTGCCGATCTGCGCGATGTCGGCATCGTCGAGTGCGAAATCGAAGATCGCTGCGTTCTCGGCAATGCGCGACGGCGTCACCGACTTCGGGAACACCACCAGCCCCAACTGGATGTGCCAGCGCAGGATCACCTGGGCCACGCTCTTGCCGTGCTTGGCGGCAATCGCTTGCAGCGTGGGATCGGCGAGCACTTCGCCGCCCTGGGCCAGCGGGCTCCATGATTCGGTGATGATGCCGTGGGCGGCGGCGTAGGCGCGCAGCTCGGTCTGTTGCAGCAGTGGATGCAGCTCGATCTGGTTCACGGCCGGGGTCACGCCCGTGGCCTCTACGATCTGGTCGATATCCTGCGCGCGGAAATTGGATACGCCGATCGAGCGCACCTTGCCATCCTTCCGCGCCTGCACCAGTGCCTGCCAGCTCTCCACGAACAGGCCCTTGCTCGGGCATGGCCAGTGGATCAGGTAGAGGTCGACGTAATCCAACCCCAGCTTGTCCAGGCTGGTGTCGAGCGCCTTGAGCGCGCGGTCGTGGCCTTGGTCGGCGTTCCACAGCTTGGTGGTGATGAACAGCGTGTCGCGCGCCAGGCCGGACTCGGCGATGGCCTGGCCTACGCCGGTTTCGTTCTCGTAGATCGCGGCGGTGTCGATGTGGCGATAGCCCAGGTCGAGGGCGGCCCGAACCACCTGCGCGGTCTGGTCGGCAGGGGTCTGCCAGACGCCCAGGCCGAATTGCGGAATGCGATGGCCGTCGTTGAGCAGCAGCGAGGGAATGGGGGACATGGAAATCTCCTGGAAGGGATGCGGCAGGGTACGTGCCGACATGGCAAAAAGTTGCGAACGTGCCAGGCGCCGTGCGCGCGTCTGCGTGCCTGCGGCGAAATGCAGTCAGCCGTCGCTGCCTTCGGGCGTCGAGGCCAGCAACGCACGCTGGCGCTGCTCCATCTCCTGGCGCAGCTGGCGGCGGATCTGTGCGGCCGCGTGGCGGCGCTTGTCATCGGCGGTCTGCGGCTGTAGCGGCGGCACGGGGGTCGGATGGCCGTGTTGATCGACCGCGACCATGGTGAAGAAACAACTGTTGGCGTGGCGCACGCTCTGCTTGAGGATGTCCTCGGCAACGACCTTGATGCCGACCTCCATCGACGAGGTGCCGGTGTAATTGACCGAGGCCAGGAAGGTGACCAGTTCGCCCACCGCAATCGGTTCGCGGAACATCACCTGGTCCACCGACAGCGTGACCACGTAACTGCCGGCATAGCGGCTGGCACAGGCGTAGGCGACCTGGTCGAGCAGGCGCAGTACCGCACCGCCGTGAACCTTGCCGGAGAAGTTGGCCATATCCGGCGACATCAGCACGGTCATGGACAACTGGTGTGATCTGAACTCGGACATTGGGGGAGCGGCCAGAAAAGGACTGGGGCAGGCTAACCGAGTGACCGGTCCCACACCAGCCGGCGCGCTTACGCGATCCGTATCAGGGGTCCAGCGGGTCGATCGGATCTACCATCCGCGACGCGGTGGCGGGCCGGTAGGCCAGCTCGAACGGCGAACGTCGGGGGCCTACCGTTCCCGGCAGATAGCCGAGTTCACGCCGGTTGCGCTCGGCGAAGTCGTTGCCGGCCACGTAATCCAGATGCTCCGGACTGCTGACCACCAGAGCGCTACGCTCGCTGGGAGCGTCTAGTGCGAACAGCAGCCGCGCTGCATTGCGCAGGTTGGTGGTGGTGTGGCGTGCATAGGGTTCGATCAGCACGGCGGCAGCGGGCAGGCCGAAGCGCTGGATCAGTGCCTCGCGCATCTGCACTGCCTCCACCTGCTTGGTCCCGCGCGGATGCACTGCACCGCCTGACACGATCACCAGCGGCGCCAGGCCGGAGCGGTAGGCCGCTGCGGCGGCCTTGATCCGCAGTTTTCCAGCGGCGCTCAACGGCAAGCCATCTTCCGGGCCTGCGCCTAGCACGATGATGGCCGTGTACGGATATCGTTGCCAGTCCACTGTACTGGCCGCAGCGAAGGCGTCGCGGTTCAGGCCGGCGTTGATCGGTTCGAACGCGATGGCATCGAGCCGGTCGTTGACGTCCAGTAGCGCGATGGCCAGGGAAATGCTCGG
>JAATFS010000180.1 GCA_015655035.1 Lysobacterales bacterium
AAAGCCCTGAAGGATGCCGTAAACTAATCGACTCGCTAGGGTGCTTAGCTCAGCGGTAGAGCGTCTCCCTTACACGGAGAGGGTCGGGGGTTCGAAACCCTCAGCACCCACCAAGCACCGGTAGCAAATGTTTCAAGTGCGGAGCGGTAGTTCAGCTGGTTAGAATGCTGGCCTGTCACGCCGGAGGTCGCGGGTTCGAGTCCCGTCCGCTCCGCCAGTAACACTGAAGCCCCTGAGAAATCGTGGGCTTCACTTTCTCGGTCAGGGGTCTCGGCTGCTGGTGGGAAAGGTGCAGTAGCTTTTTCAGTTTCAACGGAGCGGTAGTTCAGCTGGTTAGAATGCTGGCCTGTCACGCCGGAGGTCGCGGGTTCGAGTCCCGTCCGCTCCGCCAGTAACACTGAAGCCCTCGGCAGCAATGCCGGGGGCTTTTTTTGTCTGTTCCCAAGGCGACCGCGCCCGGATGTCGGCATGCGCGAGCGCCGGGCTGGGTGACGGGGCGGTAAGCGGGTTAAACTGCGGGGCTCGCCCTCAGGCCTTGATTTTTCCAATGCTGCAGAAACTTCGCGACAAGACCTCCGGCTGGATCGCCACCGCCATCCTGGGGTTGCTGATGATCCCGTTCCTGTTCGTCATCGATACCAGCTATCTCGGGGGCGTCGGTGCGAACAACGTGGCCAAGGTGCAGGCGCCGCCGTCATGGTGGAAGTCCGCCCCGTCCTGGTGGCCGCTGTCGCTGCTGTGGCAGCACCACGAAATCAGCACGGAGGATTTCCGCGCGCGCTTGGAGCAGGCGCGGATGCAGCAGCGCCAGCAACAAGGCGATGCGTTCGACCCGCGCGAATTCGAGTCCCAGGACAACAAGCTCAAGACGCTCGACCAGTTGATCGATGAGCAGGTCGTGCGCCTGGTCGCGGAAGATGCGGGTGTGGTGGTCGGCGACGCGACCGTGCGCGACTATATCGACAGCATTCCGGCGTTCCAGACCGATGGCAAGTTCAACGCCGACCAATATCGCCTGGCGCTGGCGCAGGGTACGCCACCGCGTACGCCAGCTGCGTTCGACACGCTAGTGCGCGAAAGCTTGCAGCAATCGCTGATTCCCGTGGCAATCGCCGAATCGGGGTTCACCACGAAGTCCGAATTCGAGCGTGTGCTCAAGCTGATGGGCGAAACTCGCGATGTGGAACTGGCGTTGCTGCCGACGCCGGCCGCCGATACCGCCGCCGTTTCCGATGCGCAGGTCAAACAGTGGTACGGCGCGCATGCAAGCGATTTCCGCCAGCCGGAAACTGTTTCGATCGAGTACGTCGAATTGAACGGCGCCAGCTTGCCGCCTGCATCGCCGGCGGACGAGGCGACGCTGCGCAAGCGCTACGAGGACGAGAAGTCGCGCTTCACCGAAGCCGAGCAGCGCCTGGCTTCGCATATCCTGATCACCGCTGGCAATGATGCCGCTTCGCAAAAGGCCGCCGAGCAAAAGGCGAGCAAGCTCGCTGCGGAAGCCAGGCAGCCAGGGGCGGACTTCGCTGCGCTGGCGAAGGCCAATTCGCAGGATCCGGGATCCAAGGACGCCGGTGGCGACCTGGGCTGGGTTGAGAAGGGGGCAATGGTCAAGCCGTTCGAGGATGCCTTGTTCGCGATGAAGGCGGGCGAGGTGGTCGGTCCGGTCAAGACCGAGTTCGGTTATCACGTGATCAAGCTGCGCGAGCTCAAGGGTGGGCAGGGCAAGTCGTTCGAGCAGGTGCGCGACCAGTTGGCGAGCGAACAGCTCAAGAGCGACAACGACAAGGTCTATGCGGAACTGAGCGGAAAGCTGGTGGATCTGGTCTACAAGAACCCCACCGCGCTCGCGCCTGCCGCCAAGGATGCGGGTTTGACGGTGCAGAAGCTGGGGCCGTTCTCGCGGACCGATGCGAGCGGCATCGCCGCCAATCCGGCAGTGCTGCGCGCCGCGTTCTCCGAAGCATTGGTGCAGGATGGTACGGCTAGCGATCCGATCGAGCTGGGGCCGAACCACAGCGTGATCGTACGTGTCACCCAGCATGCCGCCGAACAGGCATTGCCGCTGGACAAGGTGCGCGATCGGGTGATTGCCGACGTGCGTGCCGATCGTACTGCGAAGGCTGCGGCCAAGGCGGCCGATGCGCTGGTGGAGCGTTTGCAGAAGGGCGAGAAGCTGCAGGCCCTGGCCGAGGCGGAGAAGTTGCAGGTAAGCCCGATCCCGGGTCTGCCGCGCACCGCGCCGGTACCGTCGCCGGCCGCCAACCAGGCGATCTTCAGTGCACCGGCGCCCGCCGAGGGTAAGCCGTCGGTCGGACGGGTGGAGCTCAATGCGGGCCGTTATGCCGTATTCGTCGTCAACAAGGTGACGCCGGGCGACATCGCCCAGGTCCCGGCCGAGCAGCAGGGCATGCTGCGTCAGCAACTCAGCCAGATCGACGGCGGAGCGGCGGCGCAAGCCTTCGTCGGGGCGATGCGCAAGCGCTTCAAGATCACGATCGAGGAATCGCAGCTCTGACCGCTGCGAATCGGCGAAGTACGTTGTCGTGACCACGAAAAAGCCCGGCGAGCATGCCGGGCTTTTTTGTTGTATCGGACCATGCAGTGATGCGGCGCGATCGGGAGTCTGTCGTCGCGGCGAGGCCTCTGGCCATTGCCACGAATCAGTCCGCAGAGCCCGTCAGGGTCTATCTTCGAACGCAAGCACCATGCCGGGCTTCAGTACGCTGCGCTTGGTCAGGCCATTGTTGGACAGGAGTGCGCCGACGGTGATGCCGTAGCGCTTTGCGATGGTCCAGGCCGACTCGCCATCGCGGACGGTATGAGTGCGGCCAGGCTTGCTTGTGCGCTTGTCCGCACTTGCCACGCGGGAGGCATCGGACAGCGCCGTATTCGGCTCGGCCGGACGAGGGCGCACCTGGAACGCGGCAAGCGCGGCGTCAGGCACGGACTCGCCTTCGACGGCTGGCGCCAATACGTTCCGGATGGCGCTGGGCTGGCTCTTGCTGAGTGCCGGGTTTAGCCGCGCCACCATCTCGGGCGCCAGCGCTTTCTGGCCGGCCCAGTTGGCCAGGCTGATGCCTGCCGGCAATGCGTGTTCGACCAGTACCGGGACCGGGCGGTCCAGTGCCGTCAGCAGGCCGCCGTGGGTTTGGGCGCGATCCAGTACGCAGCTCAGGGCGTGCAGCTTTTCCACGTATTGATACGTGACCTGGGACAATCCTGGCAACTTGGAGGGCTCGGCATTGCTGGCGTTCATGCCGGCACGGCGCATCGACTGGAGTACGCGGTACTCGCCGGCGTTGTACGCCATCATTGCCAGCCGCCAGTCGCCGCCGAACATGCCATACAGCGTCTTCAGGTAGCGCACGGCCGCAGAGGTGGAATCGACCGCCGACAAGCGGCCGTCGTACTGGCCACTGACCGCCACCTGATGATTGCGCGCGGTGGAGGCGATGAACTGCCACATGCCGGCGGGGCCATTGCCGTTGCGTGCGGCGGGGTGATAGCCACTCTCCACGAACGGGATCAGCGCGAATTCGGTGGGCAGGCCGGCCTGGCGCAATTCGTCGACGACGTAGCCGAACAGTGGCAGTACGTCCTGATCGTCCGCAGCCAGCCGGGTCGGAGCGCGGGAAAAATGTTGCTCCCAGCGCGGGCTGCTCTGGTCACTGTCGCAGCCAGGATCGGCGCGACCGGCCAGAAACGAAGAAAAAATGTCGCGGCCATTGCGAGTGAGGGAGGTTTCGCTGCTGGTGGCGTCAGAGGGGGTGGCCAACAGTAACGGCGGATTCTCGATACCGGCATCAGTGGCCGCCGGCAGCGTGGTCGGTAATCCGGTCAATAGCGCCAGTAACAGACGCCTCATGCGCGAAAATCGTCCTTCCAGCGCCGAAGTTCGGCGAAAACTTCCACTTCGTCCACGGGCGCGCGTGACAGTCGCTGCGCGACGGCGGCGTGGATCGCGGGGGCATCCGTTCGCAGGAACGGATTGGTGGCCAGTTCACTCCGAAGCGAAATCGGCAGGGTAGAACGGGCTGCGTGACGCATAGCCAGGGCTTCCTGTTGACGGCGCTGCAATGCAGCGTTGGCGGGGTCCACCTGCAGCGCGAAGGCCGCATTGGACAAGGTGTATTCGTGGCCGCAGCAGACTTGCGTGTCGCCGGGCAATGAGGCCAGGCGCTGCAGGGAGCGCAGCATCTGCGGTGGCGTACCTTCGAACATCCGTCCACAGCCCAGGCTGAACAAGGTGTCGCCACTGAACAGCAGCCCATCGGTGGCATAGGCCACATGGCTGCGAGTATGGCCTGGAACTTCGATCACCTGGAAGGAGATGTCCAGCAGTGAAAACCGGCTGGCGTCGGCGACCCGTTCGCAGTCGATAGGGATGCGATCCTCGTATGGGGCGTAGACCTGAACGTCGGGCCAGCGCGAACGTAGCCGTTCCACGCCGCCGATATGGTCGTTGTGATGATGCGTCAGAAGGAGCGCAATTGGGGTCAGCCCCTGCTGGGCAGCGGCTTCCACGGGGGCCGCTTCACCGGGGTCGACAATGATGGCCTTGCCATCGCCGGTGTTCAGCACCCAGATGTAGTTGTCGTCGAATGCGGGCAGGGCGGTCAGTCGCATAGAATTGCGACCATGCCTGCCGCTCCGATCCCCCGTCAAGCCGGCGTCTCATCCTGGTTTGAAACGGGGGCGGGACGTTCATTGCTCCAATTGGAGCATCCGGTCGCATTGGAAGCCTTGCGTGGTCGCCCCTCGCAGCCCTGGCTGTGGCTGTCGCCAGCAGCGGGGTTGCTGCCTGCGCGGTCGGAATTGCAGGGACGTGGCATACGGCTGTATCGGCGTGGCGATGGCTACGACGGCGACGTGCGTTGCGGCTTGCCGCTGCCTCTGCCCGTCGAAAGCGTACAGGCGATCGTGGTCGAGCATGCGGCCCAGGGATCGGCAGGCGACTTTCTGGACGAGTGCGCGCGCGTGCTGATGCCGGGTGGCAGGCTATGGCTGTTTGCGCTCAATCCGCTGAGTCCCTATCGATTGCACTGGGCGCGCCACGGCGTCGCGGCGATACGGCCGGATCGTTTGCGCTCGTTGGCGCAGCGGGCCGGCTTGCAATGCGTTGGCAGTCCGCGCTATCTCGGACCCATGTGGCAGCTCGGGCGCGTTCCCTCGGGGCCGGGCAGGGCGCCCTGGCGTGCGGTCTGTTTGTTGGAGCTGGAGAAGCGCTCGGTCGCGGCGGTGGGGCCTACCCCGTTGATGATGCGTTGGCAGCGTCCGGCCATCACTATTTGAATTTTCAGGAAATACATGAAATCGATTGAAGTCCATACCGACGGCTCCTGCCTCGGCAATCCCGGGCCGGGAGGCTGGGCGGCGTTGTTGCGCTACAACGGGCGCGAGAAGGAGCTTGCCGGCGGCGAGCCCAACAGCACCAACAACCGGATGGAGCTGATGGCCGCGATCATGGCGCTGGAAACGCTGACCGAGCCTTGCCAGATCGTGTTGCATACCGATTCGCAATACGTGCGCCAGGGCATCACCGAATGGATGAGTGGCTGGCTGCGCCGCAACTGGAAGACTGCGGGCGGTGACCCGGTCAAGAATCGTGAGCTGTGGGAGCGCCTGCATGCGGCGACCAAGCGGCATACGATCGAGTGGCGCTGGGTGAAGGGCCACAACGGCGACCCGGACAACGAGCGCGTCGACGAACTGGCCCGTAATCAAGCCATTGCCCAGCGCAACGGCGCGACGATCTACTGAGGGACGCATGCGTCAGATCATTCTCGATACCGAAACCACCGGCCTGGAGTGGCGCAAGGGCAACCGCGTCGTCGAAATCGGTGCGGTGGAACTGCTGGAACGTCGCCCCAGTGGCAATAATTTCCATCGCTACCTCAAGCCGGATTGCGAGTTCGAGCCCGGCGCCCAGGAAGTGACCGGCTTGACGCTGGACTTCCTTGCCGACAAGCCGGTGTTTTCCGACGTGGTCGAGGAATTCCTCGCCTACATCGATGGCGCCGAGCTGATCATCCACAACGCCTCGTTCGACATCGGCTTCCTCGACAACGAGTTGTCGTTGCTGGGCGACAGTTTCGGCAAGATTATCGACCGCGCCAGCGTGACCGACACCTTGGCGATGGCGCGCGAGCGCTTCCCGGGGCAGCGCAATTCGCTGGATGCGCTGTGCAAGCGCCTGGGCGTGGACAATTCGCATCGGCAGTTGCACGGCGCATTGCTCGATGCCCAGATCCTGGCCGACGTGTACATCGCTTTGACCTCGGGTCAGGAGGAAATCGGTTTTGCCTCGCTGGATGCCGACAGCGGATCGGGCAATGCGGGCGGGTTGCCGGCCTTCGATCCGGCGATGCTGCTGCCGCGTCCGCGCGTAGTGGTTACGGCCTCGGAACTGGAAGCGCACGAGGCCCGGCTTGAGCGCTTGCGCAAGAAAGGCGGGCGTGCGCTATGGGACGAAGCGGTGGCGCTGTAAAGCCAGCGCCCTCCTTCTTGGCAGTGGCTTCCTTGGAAGCCGCTGTGAGGTTTCACCACTCCTGTACGGTCGCGGCGGGATCCAACGCCGCGACCGGCAGCGGTGCGGGAGGACTCAGTGGCAGCGCACCAGGATCGCGGTGATGTTGTCCGAACCGCCGCCATCGAGCGCGGCGGCGATCAGTGAGTCCACGCATTCCTGGGCGCTGCAATCGGCGTCGGCCAAGGCCTGTGCGATGCCCGAGTCGTCCACTTCCTCGGTGAGTCCGTCGCTGCAAAGCAGCAACTGCATGCCGGGCTTCAGCTCGCCGTTCGTGGTGGCCACATTGAGGTGGGTCGGATCGGTGACGCCCAGCGCCTGGGTGACGACGCTGCGCAGCGGGTGGGTGCGTGCCTGCTCGGTGGTCGTGGCCGGCTCCTGGACGGGCGCCTGGTCCTGGCTCAGCTGCGCGAGCCGGCCTTCGCGCCACAGGTAGGCGCGGCTGTCGCCGATCCAGGCAACCTCGAAATGATTGTCCTGTACGCGCGCGGCGACCACGGTGGTTCCCATCGGTACGGTGTCGCTGCGGCGGCGCGAGGTGCGGATGATTTCCTCGTCGGCGATCCGGATCGCCTGCGCCAGCGGCGCGCCGGCGCGGACTTCGCGGACGATGGTCTCGCGTGCCAGCGCGCTGGCGACTTCGCCGCAGGTGTGGCCGCCCATGCCGTCGGCCACCAGCCACAGCCCCAGTTCGCCGTCACCGTAATAGGTGTCCTCGTTGAGGTCGCGGCGCAGGCCCATGTGGGTCAGGTGTCCGAATTCGAGCATGTGCTTGGCGTCGTGTGCGGTAGGGGAGCGATATGGCCATGATCGCGGCAGTACGCACATCCGGCAACCGCTGGTATCACGCTCGGGCAGCAGCGGTTCACCGCCCCGCTGGCGCAATGCCTTGATGGTGCGCGTATGAAGGCGCTTGTCCGCGCGTGCGTGGCCCCGTATCATGCACGGCCCCGGTTCGCTGGGGACCATCTGGAGAGGTGGCAGAGCGGTTGAATGTACCTGACTCGAAATCAGGCAGGCGTTTATAGCGCCTCGGGGGTTCGAATCCCCCCCTCTCCGCCAGATCCCGCGAGAGCCCCCGTCAGGGGGCTTTCGTTTATGTGGCGTCCGCTGGGTGCGGAAAGGCAACATCTCCTTTACCCGCTGGCGCTACACTTTTCTCCTTACGTTCTTTCCGGTGTCCACCATGTCCGAAATTCTCGTCCCCGTCTCCTTCGGTGAGCTGCTGGACAAGATCGCCATCTTGCAGATCAAGTCCGAGCGCATCGCCGACGAGGCCAAGCTGGTGAATGTCCGCAACGAGCTGTCGGCGCTGGAGAAGACCTGGATGGCGCATCCGGCGGCCGGCGGCGACGTTGCCCGGCTGCGCGCCGATTTGAAGGCGGTCAATGAACGCCTGTGGGTGATCGAGGACGATATCCGCATCAAGGAGAAGGCGCAGGCCTTCGATGATGAGTTCGTCCGTCTTGCCCGCAGTGTGTACTTCGAGAACGACGAGCGTGCGCGGATCAAGAAGGACATCAATCTCGCGCTCGGCTCATCCTATATCGAAGAGAAGTCCTACCAGGATTATCGGGCTGGCTGATCGGCCTGTGCCCTGCGTCAGCGGCGGTGGTCGGCGCGATAGCGCTCGAAAGCGGCGATCGCGTCTTCGACGGTGATCAAGGCCATCACCTCATCGAACTCGATCTTGTTGCCCCACTTGAGCTGTTCCGCCGGTTTGCCGAGGAACTTCCGGGCCGCTGCGTCATAGCGGTCCACGCAGTAGCGGAGATCGGAATACGGCCCGCTGCGGCGTGGGTTGCTGGCCGCGTGCAGGCCCAGCACCTTGGTGCCCATCGCATTGGCGATATGCATAGGGCCCGAATCCGGCGTCATCACCAGGTCGGCGCGTTCCAGTAATGCCGGCAATTGCTTGAGCGTGTCCTTGCCGACCAGGTCGAGCAACGGCGCCGTGGCTGCGGCGAGGATCGCATCGGCGGTTTCCCGTTCCAGTTCGCTGCGTCCTCCGCACAGGACGATGCGCCAGTCGTGCGCAGCGGCATGGTCGGCAACGGCGGCGTAGCGCTCGGCGTACCAGTTACGGCGCACGTGGCTGGAGCAGGGCGAAATCATCAGTACCGGCCGTCCGTCGTCGCTCCATTGCGCGCGCGCCCAGTCGCGCGCCTCGTCGGGGATCGGCAAGTCCCAGCGAACCGGTTGCTGCTGTAGCCCCAGCGGCTCGCAGAAGCTGCCGATGGCGTCCAGCACGTGGATGCCGGGTCGATCAGCGATGCGTTCGTTGATGAACAGGCCATGCAGATCCTTGGAGCGGCTGCGGTCGTAGCCGATACGGCGGTGCGCTGGAATGAACGCCGACAGCACGTTGGCGCGGAATGCCACCTGCATCTGTAGCAAGGCGTCGAAGCGTCCGGTAGGGGCGAGTTCCGCGCGCAACGCGCGCATTCCGGCCAGTCCGCTGCGTTTGTCGTAGACGTGGAAATGCACGTCATCCAGCCCTTCGAGCAGTTTGTGCCCGGCCTTGTCGATCACCCAGTGCAGCTCTGCGCCGGGAAAACCGTGTTGCAGGGTGCGGATCAGCGGCACCACGTGGGTCACGTCGCCCAGGGCGGATAGCCGTAGCAGGCATAGGGAGGAGCGCACTGAAGCCATGGTGTTGTTAGACTCGATGGATGGTTGCTTTCGACGCCACTGAAGCGCTGACGCCCTACCGCGAAGGTCGCGGTTACGGCGCCATTCTGTTCGACCGCGAGCGATTGCGGCAAGCCGACGCGAGCCTGTTTTCCCCCGAGCACTGGGGCGAGAGGGCGCGGCCGGTCGGTGAGGGCGGGCGTGGCAGTGCCTGGCTCGTCGATGCGCCGTTCGGCCGCAGCGTGCTGCGCCATTACTTGCGCGGCTGGTTGGCGGCGCGGCTGAGTCGCGACTGCTATTTCTGGAAGGGGGCGAACCGCACTCGCAGTTTCGCCGAGTTCCGGCTGATGCGTGCACTGATCGAGCGCAAGTTGCCGGTGCCGCGTCCGCTGGCGGCGTGCTATCTGCGCCAGGGGCTGCGCTACCGCGCCGCCTTGCTGATGGAGCGGCTGGAAGGCGTGCGTTCGCTGGCCGAGCATGCGCGGGTGGCCGGACGCGGTGCGCCCTGGGAAGAAACCGGTCATCTGGTCGCGCGGTTCCACCGTGCCGGGCTGGATCATGCCGATCTCAATGCGCACAACATTCTGTTCGACGCCAACGGGCAAGGCTGGTTGATCGATTTCGACCGCGGCGTGCTGCGCATCCCGGCCACACGCTGGCGCGAGCGCAATCTGGCGCGGCTGCGCCGTTCGCTGGTCAAGCTGCGTGGCGAGCGCAGCCTGGAAGAAGTCGAGAAGGATTTCGCGCGGCTGCGCCGTGCCTACGACCTGGCCTGGGATCGGGGTTACTGATGGACTGGGGGCTGCGCCTGCAGGGCGTAGGCAATGCATCGGCGGTGGCCCTTGGCTCGCCGATGGCCACGATCGAGCGCGATGGCCGGCCGTGGCTGACCATCGACTGCGGCAGCGAGGGCCTGACCCGCTATCTGGCCGACTACGGCGAGATGCCGCAGGCGCTGTTCGTGACCCATGTGCATCTGGACCATGTCGGTGGATTCGAACGGCTGTTCGTGGACAGCTACTTCGGTGCGCGGCGCGGCCGTACCCGACTGTACGTGCCGGCATCGGTGGTGCCGTTGCTGCACCGGCGCGTGGGCGATTATCCCAACGTATTGGCCGAAGGCGGCGCCAATTTCTGGGATGCCTTCCAATTGGTGGTGGTGGGCGATGCGTTCTGGCACGAAGGCGTGCGCCTGGAGGTGTTCCCCGCGCGCCATCATTGGCCCGAGACCGCCTATGGACTGCGCTTGAAGGGCGCGCTGGTGTGGACTGGCGATACCAGGCCGATTCCCGAGATGCTGGCCCGCTTTGCCGATGACGGCGAGTTGGTGGCGCACGATTGCGGTCTTCACGGCAACCCGTCGCATACTGGCGTGGATGATCTCGAACGTGAGTATCCAGATGAGTTGTTGCGCCGGATGATGCTCTACCACTACGCCAGCGAAGCGGATGCGGCTGCGCTGCGGCAGCGCGGCCACCGGGTGGGCATGCCGGGCGAGCGCATCGTGCTGCGTTCGCCGACCGCCGAACGGGTAGCGCTGGCATGAACGCGTTCCTGCATCCGCGCCCGCAGCTCAGCGGTGCGCCGGTGCAGGACAGATTGGGGCGCGCGCTTCGCGATCTGCGCCTCTCTGTGATCGAGGCCTGCAATTATCGTTGCGGCTATTGCATGCCGGCCGATCGTGTTCCCGATGACTATGGCCTGGCGGCGGACCGGCGCCTGAGTTTCGTGCAGATGGACGTCCTGGTGCGGGCCTTTGTCGCGGTCGGGGTGACCAAGCTGCGCCTGACCGGTGGCGAGCCCTTGCTGCGCAAGAACCTGCCCGCGCTGATCCGGCGCCTGGCGGCTATCCCGGGACTGGACGACCTGGCCCTGACCACTAATGGCGCACTGCTGCAACGGCAAGCGCTCGCGTTGCGCCGGGCGGGCTTGAAGCGGATCACGGTCAGCCTGGATGCGCTGGACCCGGAGGTGTACGCGCGCATGAGCGGTGGCCGTGGCGATGTCGTACAAGTGCTGGCCGGGATCGCAGCCGCCGAGCGCGCGGGGTTTGGAGCGCTCAAGATCAATTGCGTGATCCAGCGCGGCGTCAATGACGATCAGGTATTGGCGCTTCTGGCGCATTTCCGGGGCAGCGGCCATGTGCTGCGCTTCATCGAGTACATGGACGTAGGCAGCTGCAATGGTTGGCGCCGCGACATGGTGGTGCCATCAGCGCAACTGCGCGAGCGCATCCATCGGCGTTGGCCGCTGCGTGCGCTGATGCCGAATTACGTTGGCGAGGTGGCTCAGAGGCATGCGTTCGTTGATGGTGGTGGCGAGGTGGGATTCATCAGTTCGGTCAGCGAGCCGTTCTGCGGGGATTGCCAGCGCGCCAGGGTGTCGGCCGATGGGCAGCTGTATCCGTGCCTGTTCGCCAGCCAGGGCCAGGACCTTGGGTCCGCACTGGCGAAAGGCGAAGCCGCGTTGGTCGCGCGTATCGAACAGCTCTGGGGTGCCCGTAGCGATCGCTATAGCGAACAACGGGCCGCGATGGTCCCCCGGCGCGGCAAGCCGGTGGAGATGTTCCTGTTGGGGGGCTGATGGAGACGGCGCTGGCGGCACACCTGCGCGCTCTCGAGTTGCGCTTGCTGGAGCCGGCGGTGCGAGCTTCACGCGAAGAGTTGGAGCGCCTGCTCGACCCCCAATTCGTGGAGTTCGGGGCCTCGGGGCGTCGTTTCGAGCGTGGCGATATCGTGGCCGAGCTGGCCAACGAGGTGGCTGCCAATTACCGCGCCCACGATTTCGAGTGCATCGAGCTGTCGCCGACATTGGCGCAACTGCGCTATCTATCGACGACCGTTCGTGGCGGGCAGGTCCTGCAGGCCCGCCGCAGCTCGCTGTGGCAGCGAGGAGCCTCTGGCTGGCGGATGCTGTTCCATCAGGGCACCGTATTCGTCCAAGATGCCGAACACTCCTGAATTTCCTCGGGTTCTCCGTCGCGCCATGGCCAAGCAATCCCCCGAACTCACGCATCTGGACGCATCCGGGTTGCCGGCGATGGTCGACGTTTCCGCCAAGGCGATCACTGCGCGCGCAGCGGTGGCCGAAAGCCGGGTGCGCTTTCCTGCGGCCGTCGCCGCGCAACTGCGCCAGAGCGGGCTGCGCAGCGCCAAGGGCGGCATCGTCGAGACTGCGGTGATCGCCGGCACCATGGCGGTCAAGCGCACCCACGAGCTGATCCCGTTCTGCCATCCGCTGCCCATCGATGGCTGCCGGTTTGCGATCGAGTGGGCGGGCGAGCAGGTGCTTAGGATCGAATGCAGCGTGCGCAGTACCCATCGCACCGGCGTGGAAATGGAGGCGCTGACCGGCGCCAGCGTCGCCGCGCTGACGGTCTACGACATGTGCAAGGCGCTGTCGCAGCGCATGACGATCGGGCCGATCCGGCTGCTCGGCAAGCGTGGCGGCAAGCGCCACCTCGGCGTGATGCCATGAGCGTGTCACTGCGCGTGCTGTATTTCGCCAGCCTGCGCCAGGCGCGCGGTGTGGCGAGCGAATCGGTGCTGTCGTCGGCGACCGATCTGGCCGGGCTCTATCGCGAGCTCGATGCCGCACATGCGCTGCGCTGGCCGCAGCCGCAATTGCGGGTTGCCGTGGACGGCGCCTTCGCACGCTGGGATGCGCCACTGCGCGAAGGCAGCGAAGTGGCCTTCATCCCGCCGGTGTCGGGAGGATGAAATGAGCGGGCAGGGCGCGGTGCTGCGTTTCCGGTTGTCCGAGCAGCCACTGTCGATCGAGTTGCTGCGCGCGCCGCTGTCGCATTCGCAGGCCGGTGCATTTGCCAGCTTTGAAGGCTGGGTGCGCGACCACAACGACGGCAGGGCGGTCCAGGGGCTGCACTACGAGGCCTATGCCGTGTTGGCCGAGGCCGAGGGCCGGCGGGTACTGGACGAGGCGATGTCGCGTTTCGCGATCCTGGATGTCCGCTGCGTGCATCGGCTGGGCGATCTGGCAATCGGTGATCTGGCGGTCTGGGTCGGCGTAGTCGCCGCCCATCGCGCCGCGGCGTTCGACGCGTGCCGCTACGTGATCGACGAGGTAAAGGCGCGGGTGCCGATCTGGAAGCACGAGCGCTACGTTGGTGGCGACGCAGGTTGGCTGCACGGGTCCGGGTGAGCAACGGCGGGCTGGGACAATGAAGGGCCATCTGCGCCCGGTTGCAGCGGCGGGGAGTCACGGGCCCTGGGTCAGCCGGTGGAATGGCCGGCCGGAAAAGGTGGCGGCCCTGCCGGTTAACCTCGGCGCCCGCGTCGAACGATACCGTTGCTGCCTTCCGGCCCTGGCGGGATTTTCGATCTAGCGTCGCGAGGGACCGACAGGGCCACCATAGACACGAAGCCGCGCATGCGGCGCGGCCTTTATTGCACTGAATCTGGCGGAGAGAGGGGGATTCGAACCCCCGAAGCGCGGTTTAGACGCTTACACACTTTCCAGGCGTGCTCCTTCAACCACTCGGACACCTCTCCGGGACCTGAGGCGCCATACGGCGTCACAGGGGCCCGAATTCTAGCGGGCATGCGCACCGTTCACAAGCTGAATCTTCCGGACGCAGCCGTTGCGACCGGCCGTGGCACAATGTCGGTTCAGATGAAGATGGTTGCCTGATGTCCTATCTCGTTCTCGCCCGGAAGTGGCGCCCCAAGCGGTTTGCCGAGCTGGTGGGGCAGGAGCACGTGGTCCGCGCGCTCAGCAATGCGCTGGACAGTGGTCGTGTGCACCACGCCTTCCTGTTCACCGGTACCCGTGGTGTCGGCAAGACCACGATCGCGCGCATCTTCGCCAAGTCGCTGAATTGCGAGCAGGGCACCAGCGCTGATCCGTGCGGGCAGTGCCCGGCCTGCCTGGACATCGATGTCGGCCGCTATATCGACCTGCTGGAAATCGACGCCGCGTCCAACACCGGCGTGGATGACGTGCGCGAAGTGATCGAGAACGCGCAATACATGCCGTCGCGCGGCAAGTTCAAGGTCTATCTGATCGACGAGGTACACATGCTGTCCAAGGCGGCGTTCAACGCGCTGCTGAAGACGCTGGAGGAGCCGCCGGAACACGTGAAGTTCCTGCTGGCCACCACCGACCCGCAGAAGCTGCCGGTGACGGTGCTGTCGCGCTGCCTGCAGTTCAATCTCAAGCGCCTGGACGAGGACCAGATCCAGGGGCAGATGACCCGGATCCTGGCGGCCGAGCAGATCGAATCCGATCCGTCGGCGATCGTGCAGCTGTCGAAAGCGGCCGATGGCTCGCTGCGCGATGGCCTGTCGTTGCTGGACCAGGCGATTGCCTATGCCGGCGGCGCGCTGCGCGAGGACGTGGTGCGGACCATGCTCGGCACCGTCGACCGTACCCAGGTCGGGGCGATGCTGTCGGCGCTGGTCGATGGCGAGGGCGCGCGGCTGCTGCAGGTGGTCGCCGCGTTGGCCGAGTTCTCGCCGGACTGGAGTGGCGTGCTCGAGGCGTTGGCCGAGGCGCTGCATCGGATCCAGGTGCGGCAAATGGTGCCCAGCGTGGTGTTCGCTGGCGATGGCATCGATCCGGCGGCCTTCGCCGCGCAATTGCGTCCGGAAGTGGTGCAGCTGTGGTACCAGATGGCGCTGAACGGGCGTCGCGATCTGTATCTGGCGCCGAGCCCGCGTGCAGGTTTTGAAATGGCCGTGCTGCGCATGCTGGCGTTCCGCCCGGC
>JAATFS010000037.1 GCA_015655035.1 Lysobacterales bacterium
ATGGACCACTACTTCCAGCGCGAAGGTCGCGACTGGGAGCGCTACGCATGGCTGAAAGCGCGCGCGGTGGCCGGCGACAGCGAGGCTGGCGAATGCTGGTTGCAGACACTGCGACCCTTCGTCTATCGCCGCTACCTGGACTACACCGCGCTGGATGGTTTGCGTGAGATGAAAGCGGCGATCACCGCCGAAGTCGCGCGCCACGATCGGCTCGACGACATCAAGCGCGGCCCTGGCGGCATTCGCGAAATCGAATTCCTGGTGCAATCGCTGCAACTGATCCGGGGTGGCCGCGAACCGGCGTTGCGCGAGCGGCGGTTGTTGCCGGCGCTGCACGCACTGGTGGCGCTGGGCCAGATCGATCCAGCCGATGGACGGGCCCTGGCCGAAGCCTATCGCTTCCTGCGCCATGTGGAAAATCGCTTGCAGATGCTGCGGGATGCGCAGACCCATGCATTGCCGCTGGCACCGCAGGACCGCATGCGTATCGCCCAGGGCCTGGGCTATGCCGATTGGGAGGCGTTGATACTCGCGCTGCAACACCAGCGCGAGCGCGTCGCCGCCGAATTCGCGCAGCTGCTGGCCCCGCGCAAGCGCGAGCAAGCGCCGGATGCCGTGGCCAGTTACTGGCGCGCGCTGCCGGCCGAAGAACTCGGACCGCTGCCGGAAATGGGGTTTGCCGACGTGGCGATGGCGCATCGCTCGTTGAGTGATTTCGCCCAATCGCCGGGCGTACGCGCGCTGTCGGACAGCTCTCGCGCCCGCTTGGACCGGGTGGTGCCCGCGCTGCTGTACGCGGCAACGCGCTCGGCCCGCCCCGATGCCGCACTGCGGCGCATGCTCAGCCTGTTGCAGGCCACATTGCGCCGCACCAGCTACCTCGCCTTGCTCGACGAACAACCCAGCGCGCTGGCGCGACTGGTGGACGTCCTGTCGCGCAGCGTACTGCTGTCCGACCGCTTGGCCGCCTACCCATTGCTGCTCGACGAACTGCTGGATACACGCATAGCCGGACCGCTGCCCGACCGCGATGCACTGCGCCGCGCATGCGCGGCGGCACTGACCATCGACGACCCCGAAGCCGCTCTGCGCGAACTCAACGAGCGCCGCCTTGCATTGAGTTTCCGTATCGCGCTGGCGACCTTGGACGGTCGCCAGAACGCGGTGGACAGTACCCGCCAGCTCGCGTGGCTGGCCGAAGCCGTGGTGCTGGCGGTATTGGAAATGGCCCGCCACCAGTTGGCGCAGGCGCACGGCACGGTGGCCGGTGGCCGTTTCGCGATCATCGGCTATGGCAGCCTGGGCGGGATGGAACTTGGTTTCGGCTCGGACCTGGATCTGGTGTTCCTCTACGACCATCCGGCCGAGGTGGAAACGTCGGACGGCGCGCGCCCGCTCGAAGCCAGCCGCTGGTTCGCGCGACTGGCGCAGAAATTGATGGCATTGCTAGGTGCCGAGACCGGCGCCGGCCGCCTCTACGACATCGACGTACGGCTACGTCCGGACGGCGGCAAAGGCGCGCTGGTGTCCTCGCTCGCCAGCTACCGCGACTACCAGCGCGAGCGCGCATGGACCTGGGAACACCAGGCCCTGGTACGCGCACGCGGCATCGCGGGCGATGCCGGGCTGCTCGACGCATTCGAACAGGTACGCATCGCCATACTCACGCGCGTACGCGACCCCGCCACCGTACGCGCGGACGTGCTGCGCATGCGCGCGCGCATGCGCAGCGAACTGGATCGCAGCGACGCACTCCGCTTCGACCTGAAACAAGGCGCTGGCGGCCTGGTCGACCTGGAATTCCTGTTGCAAGCCAGCGTGTTGCAACGCGCATCGCAGCAACCGCACCCTGCGATCCCCTCCGACACCCCAGCCCTGATCGATGCACTGGAGCACGCGGGGGAACTGCAGCCCGAGCCAGCCCAACACCTGCGCGCCGCCCACGCCGCACTGGTCGATGCCGGCCTGACCTGCACCCTGGACCGCCGCCCACGCCTGACCGCCTCCACTCCCGCAATAGCCCAAGCCCGCGCAGCCGTGACCAGCATCACCCAGTCACAAGGCCTGCCATTCCCCGCAGGCAAGGACACCTAAGCCCCAACATCAGCGCATCGACGCACCCCGCCGCCACAAAAACGCCCGAAACGGCGCAAGCAACACCATCCCCATCCCCAACTTCACCCCCCAATCCCCCGCCGCCCAACTAACCCACGGCAACCCCTCCCCCGCGAAAGCGATCGACCAGAAAATCACCGTATCCAGCGTGGCGCTCACCACCGTCGCAATCGCCGGCGCACGCCACCAGCGCCCAGCGCGAAAACGATGGAACACCGCAATGTCGAGCAACTGCGAACAAATGAACGCGCTGCACGACGCCACCGCGATTCGCGGCGTCGCCACCCACACCGACAACAACACCGCCAGCAGAAAACCGCACCACGCCACCCGCCGCGCCACCTGCGGCCCGAACCGCAGATTGACCACATCGCTGACCAGGAACGCCGCCGGATAGGTGAACGCACCCCAGGTCAGCCAATCATTGATCGGGTACTGCACCAGCACATTGGACAGCACCACCACCGCCCCCATCCCCAGCACCGCCCACAACAGCGAACGAGCGGTCGGCGTAGCGAAGTCGTAGCAGGAGCGAGGCGGCATGACGTCGAAGAGTGGCGGAAGGGAGCCGATTATCCGGGTCCGCAAGCGGGCAAGCCAGCATGCTTGTCCGCTGCAATCCGCCAACGCCATCGGACGATAGCCACATGCGCGTCGATGACGCAGCGCACTGCCTGGATGGCACACGCGAACGTTGGGCGTGCGTGGCTACAGGTTCCGCGCTAGGCCGGTGTACCCAATCGCTGCCTGATCTGCTCTGCGATACGCTCGGTCTCGCGCAGCGGCACGAGGTCGCCGGCCGGTGGCAGCAGCGCATCGATCTCGCACAGGCGGCCGCGCGCTTGCAGGGCCTGTACGAATCGCTGCACGCGACCCTTTGCAGTCTCGGCGAATGCGACGGCCACCGGTGCCCGGGTAGCGCAGGCTTCGGACAGCAGGTTCACCGAGTCGGTGGTGGCCACGATGGCATCGGCCCAGCCGAGCAGGCCGCGATACGGGTTGGCGCCATCGTCCTCGTTGCGCCACAACAGCGACGGCACCTGGCGCAGGCCATGGCGCAGCGCCAGGATCGCCAGCGCGGGAGTGCGCCGCGAGGCGGTGACCAGCAAGCTGCCGCCGGCCGCTTGGACCTGCGCGGCCAGTTGCACGCACAGCTGGCCCAATTGCTGCGGTTGCCAGTCGGCATGCGTGGTCGGGCCGCCAACCAGCAGCACGACACGCGGCGAGGGCAGCTCGGCCAGGGCGGTGAAGTCGGCGCGTGCCTGTGCCAGCCACGCGTCGTCGATCGGATTGAGGCTGCCGAGCAGAGTCAGCACGTTGTCGCCGCGCAGGCGGTCATGCTCGGGCACGATCACCAGGTCCCAGTGGCGCGCGCCGATGCGTGGATCGAGGATCTGCACGGCGCGGCTGCCGCGTGCGCGCAACAGCCGCGTCGCCAGCGCGGCCTGGCGACCACAGCCGATCACCAGCTCCGCGGGCGCATCCAGCCGATGTCCGAACGTGCGGCCGAAGGCCGATTTTGCACGTGCCAATGCGCGCGGAGCGAACCACTGCCAGGGCGCACGCGGCGTCAGCGATACCGGCTCGAAGGTCGCCGGCGCCAACGCCGCCGCCAGCGCCTCGGCCTGCCGCACGTTGCCGGCGCGACCATCGCTGACTGCCCAGACCGACTGCCATCGTTTCAGATCCGACATAGATTTGTTTCAGTTTGGAGGTGTGTTCCAGTAACGGCCTCACTCTACACTGACGCTCCTTACCGTCGGATGGTGCCGCCATCCCCATCAGGGTTTCCCTGGGAGTCCCATGTCAGACGTGCTCAACGACACCGCGCTTGACCAGCTGTTCCGCTGCGCGCGCAGCCACAACGCCTTCCTCGGCACACCGGTGGACGACGAAACGCTGCGCCAGCTCTACGAGCTGGTGAAGTGGGGACCGACCGCCGTCAATGGCGCGCCGGCCCGGCTGGTGTTCGTGAAGTCGCCGGAGGCCAAGGTCAGGCTCAAG